>JBAYXF010000008.1:0-27968 GCA_041673665.1 Alphaproteobacteria bacterium
ACATATGCCAAGAGCCAAAGGGAAAAGAATAACGTGAGTATCCATAAGACCATTTTTTTATAAAAATATGATCGCCAACTTGCAGTGTTGGAATCATACTGCCAGATGGTATGTTAAATGGTTCCAATAAAAAGCTGCGGAAAATTATCGCTATAAGACCCGCCCAAAATAAAGTATTTATCCATTCACGTGTTGTACTGGTATGTTTTTTTGCCATAATTTCCTCTTTTTTATTTGTTGGCATTTTATACCTTGAATTAAATACGTGCAAGTTTTATTATTTGATACATGATTTCATTGAGTTCTTTAATTTTTAATGGATTAGATGCAACGCGGATCGAGGTTCAAATTCAAATGACCGCGGGTATGTCCGAACAAAATTTTTTTCTGATTGGATTGCCAGATCGTGCGGTCAAAGAATCACAGATGCGTGTAAAGAATGCTTTGGCATCTTTAAATATTTCATTGCCTAATAAAAAGCTGACTATAAATTTGGCCCCCAGTGATATTGAAAAATCTGGTTCTCATTTTGATTTGCCTATATTATGCGGAATTTTGTGCGCTATGGGGATTTTGCCAGAAGTCGAGTTATCAAAATACGTAATAATGGGCGAAGTTAGTTTGGATGGCGCAATTCAAAAAACAAATGGAATTTTACCCGCCAGTGTTTGGGCAAACAAAAATGGAATGGGAATAATTTGCCCGTTTGAAAATGGGGGCGAAGCCAGATGGGCAGGGCACTCGGAAATTTTGGCGCCGACGCATATTTTAGATTTAATAAATCATTTTCGTGGGACACAAATCTTGCCAGTTCCAGAAATAATTACACCCAAACATAACACGGCATCTGTTGGGGATTTGTCCGAAGTGCACGGGCAAACAGCCGCAAAACGGGCATTAGAAATCGCGGCGGCTGGTGGGCACGCAATGCTTATGGTTGGGCCGCCTGGATCTGGAAAAACTATGTTAGCCTCTCGCTTGGCAGGGATTTTGCCAGAAATGACACCAGATGAAATTTTAGAATCATCAATGATTCATTCTGTTGCGGGACAATTAAATGCACAGAGTTTGATATCAAATCGCCCATTTCGTTCGGTTCATCATACAGCCAGTGCGGTTGCATTAGCGGGCGGTGGAACGGATGCTAAGCCCGGGGAAATATCGTTGGCACATGCTGGTGTTTTATTTTTAGATGAATTGCCAGAATTCCAAAGGGCGACATTGGAAATTTTACGTCAGCCGATGGAGACGGGGAAAATTATGATTTCGCGGGCCAAGAAAACAACGACTTATCCCGCTCGTTTTCAATTGATTGCGGCGATGAATCCGTGTCCTTGTGGACACTTGGGGAATCATGCATTGGAATGTTCCAAGGCACCGCGCTGCGCCGAAGCATATCAAAATAAAATCAGTGGACCATTATTGGATCGTATAGATTTGCATGTTGATGTTGATGCTGTAAATCCATGGGAAATGAAAATTGATGAGAATGAAACAGAAACCAGTGCGGTTGTTCGTGCCCGGGTTGCCCGTGCACGTGAAAAACAAATTGCGCGCCAGGGTAAAATGAATGCTCGTTTGGATGGTAAAGAACTAGATTTAGTGGTTGCATTGAATACAGAACTGACAGAATTTCTAAATAACGCCGCGGAAAAAATGGGAATGTCTGCACGTGGCTATCAGCGGATTAAACGTATTGCGCGGACAATTGCGGATTTGCGTGGCAGTGATGCGGTTGAATTGGTTGATTTAACTGAGGCTATATCGTATCGTCCAATCAAGCGTGGAAAATATGGGGCATAAAATGCGAAAATTAAATTATAAATTTAAGAATGAAAAATTATTTGAATTGGCAATGACACAAAGTGGTGCAGATTCTGTAAATAATAATGAACGTTTGGAATTTCTTGGCGATCGTGTTTTGGGCCTGTCGGTTGCAATTTTACTTTATAATATGTTTCCAAATGAGTCCGAGGGGGATATGGCACGTCGTCATGCGGTATTGGTTTCCACAGATACTTTGGCGAATGTTGCAAAAGAATTTGGACTGGATAAAAAAATCAAACATGGGCATATGACCGCTGGCAAAATGAATCATATTGCGGCAAATGCTATGGAATCGGTTTTTGGGGCAATTTTCTTAGATGGGGGATTTGAAGCGGCGCGTGCACAAATAGAAGAAATATGGCAACCACTTGCTGCAAAAGATATTGTTCCGCCAAAAGATCCAAAAACAGCATTGCAAGAATTTGTTCAAAAAAATGATGATGGCGCATTGCCCGAGTATGAATTTTTGAATCAAAGTGAAAAATCACATGCCCCATTATTCAATGTCTGTGTATCAGCATTGGGACACAGCGCGATTGGTATTGGCGAATCAAAGAAAGAAGCATCTGCGAATGCAGCTGAAAAATTATTAAAAATTTTGTCTTGAAATAAATTGACTTGGGCAAACAGCCTTTCCATTAATGCGAACCGAATAATGTAAATGCGGACCAGTTGACCGTCCAGTATTGCCCGTTCTTGCAAAAATACAACCAGCATCTATTTTTTGTCCTACTGTTACCATAGAAGTATTAGAAAGATGACAATATAAAGTTGAAAAACCACCAGCATGTTGAAGGAATATCCCATCTCCACAAGTATTATCGTGCAAAATCTTTGTTACTGTACCATTCGCTGGTGCAAATACCGGTGTTCCAACAATTGCTGAAAAATCTAAAGCAATATGGGAATGAGGTTTGTCGGACAACTCTGGTATATATCTTGTTAATGCACAAGGCGAAGAAATTCTGGGCAAGCCCATTAATGGTTCGCCGCGAGGTATTGTTTGCCCAACTGGTATTTTGGGATTTGATATTAAACAAGCTCGCTCAACAGATGGTGTACTTTCTGTGGGTTCGATTTTTGGTGGGTTACAAATATCAGGATTTTCTGCGCAATAAGCATCTATTTTTTGTTGAACAATTTCAGCGTCGTGTTCCAGTCTTTTTCGTTCTGTTTCAACGGTCATTCCAGAATATGCACATCCAGATACGCAATTACCATTTTTATCCCAAACGGTTTCAAATGGGGCGTAACCTTCGGTCAATGAATCGACCCGTTCGGTAAAAGAAGTATCAAATTTTGTTTCTGGGAAACTGGACGCAGACAATTTCATAACATTTGATGTTTGTGATTCATTGCCCGGGAAGTCAGCAGCATAGCTAGAAAAAGATAATAATATACAAAAAGATAAAGCAAAAAATCTCATGAACAAATTATAGCATAAAAAAAATATTTTATAACTTAATAGCAAACTTTATATCTTCGATTGCCAGTGGCATATTTCGCATGCCTTGGCCCACGGGATAATAAACAGGATATACGCAATAATCTGTGCCGTTGATGTTTTTTATAACGCATGTTTTACGATTTTCAGATACTTTGATCGGACACTTTAAAAATATAGAACTGACCTGATTTCCAAAACAAATTATGCGTTTTGGATTTATCTCTGAAATTTCTTGTTCTAATAAATCCAGATATTCTTTGAATACACTGTCATTTATGTGCACAGCGTCATCTTTGGTGCATTTGCCCAGATTTGTTACAAAAATTTTATTTTCAGAAAGTTCTTTATAAACCAAGTTCGAAAAATTATAATCCCAATCAACCGGCTTCATAGATTTAATTTTGTCGGCAGTTTTTTGACTGATAATTCCGATTTTTCGAAATAATGCCCAAGTGTTTTTTGTGCCGATCCATGGTGCTTTTAATCCCGTCCAATTTTTTTTGCTGGATGGATTTTTTCCCGTCGGATTCATAAAAATAAAACATACATCAGGATTTTTTACACAGCCACAACCGTAAACGCTGTCCAGTTTAGGCGAACCATGTTTTTTCTGTAATTTATCAAATTTTGGATGTAAGTGTTTTAATTGCATTGTTTTAGATTTTATTTAGATTAAACAATGGTGCCGGATGTCGGATTCGAACCAACGACCCTCTGATTACAAATCAGATGCTCTACCAGCTGAGCTAATCCGGCGCAGCCCCCACTTTAACCTTTTTGTTTTTAAATTTCAAGCGTATTTTATAAAATATATGTTGCGAATGTATAAATATAGGTTAAAAATAGAAAACATGATTAAAAAACCAGAACTTTTGGCGCCAGCCGGGACGCTTGATGGATTAAAAACCGCTCTGTTATACGGCGCAGACGCTGTTTATGCGGGGATCCCGGGATTTTCGATGCGGGCGCGGGCGAAAATTACCACCGAAGAAATGAAACAGGGAATTGAATTTGCACATTCAATGGGTAAAAAAGTATATCTGGCATTTAATTTGTTTGCGCATGACAATGATTATAATTTGTTGCCACGGGTCAAAGAAACCATAGAATATTTGGGGCCTGATGCGTTGATAATATCTGATCCCGGGGTTTTAATGTGGGCAAAAGAAATATTTCCAGATATGACGATTCATATTTCAACCCAGGCGAACATTTGTTCGGCAAATACCGTTAAATTTTGGCAAAAAGCGGGCGCAAAACTATGCGTTCTTGCGCGCGAAGTAACGCATAATGAATTTAAAGAAATTCGCAAAAAATGTCCCGATATAGGACTTGAAATATTTATTCATGGCGCAATGTGTATGAGCTATTCTGGGCGTTGTTTATTATCAAACTTTATTACGTGTCGTCCGGCAAATCGCGGCGCGTGTGCGCAACTTTGTCGCTGGAAATATGATGTTATATTGCGCGAAAAAGAAAGTGGCTTGGAAATGGGTTTGGATGAAGATGATCGTGGTGCATATATTTTAAATTCCAAAGATTTATGTTTAATGCCACGTTTAAAGCAAGTTTTGGGAAGTGGTGCAGATTCATTAAAGATAGAGGGTCGCAACCGCAGTGAATATTATGTCGGCAGTGTTGTTCGCGCATATAGAAATGCGATTGATTCTTATTTTGAAAGTCCAGAAAAATTTGATCCGGCGCCATTTATGGATGATTTGAATGTTTTGGAAACGCGGGGTTATACAGATGCTTTCTTTGATGGAAAATTGGGGGCAGATGCGCATAACTATGAAACGACTCGGTCAGATTCTGATTACCAAGCAATTGGAGTAATAACGGGCGCGACAGACGACGAAATAATTATGGAATTGCGTAATGAAATAAAGCAGGGCGATGAAATTAAATTTATTTTACCAAACGTGCTGGCAAAAGTTCCCGTGGTTTTAGACAAGATTATAAACGCTAAAACGGGCGAAGAATTGCCCAAAATGTCTGCTGGTCAAAAAAACAGCATTAAAATATCAAAGGCATGGGTTGATAAAAAGTATTTGGATAAACTAGGGCCATTGGTTTTGGCATATAAGAATAAAGCCCAGGCATAATTTCCTGAATTTACATTTTTCTTGCTTTGTGGGATTTTATGTTGCACAATTTAAAACGATGTGGTTTCGCCGCGTCGAACAAGCATAAACGAAAGGTTAAATTATGCGTCAAGGAAAAGTAAAATGGTATAATGGTAAAAAGTGTTTCGGGTTTATTACCCCAGACACCGCAAATGAAGCTGGCAACAAAGAAGATGTATTTGTTCATTCTTCCGCATTAAAAGCAGCAGACATTCGATTTTTGAATGAAAATGATATTGTGGAATTTGACGAAGAAGTCAGAAACGGTAAATTATCAGTAACAACATTAAAACTGATACAACGTGATGAAGAATCGGCAAAAAGGTTCCAAGAACGCCGCGCATCATTCCGTGGTGGTGATCGTGGTGGAAATCGCGGTCCACGTCGTGAAGATGGCGATAAAAAACCAGGATGGAAATTCTGGGGTGGCAAATAAAAATAAATCCCGCAACCGCGGGATTTTAATTTATAAAAATTATTAAATTAAAAAATCCGCCAATTGGCGGATTTTTATCAATGTGTAAATTTTATCTGCGCATCATTGGTTTGCCACGCATATCTGGATTTGCGCGCATTTCATCGCGATGTGCATCCAATTCTTCCATAGTGATACAACCGTCGCCGTCTTTGTCAGCGGTGTCGATTCTTTGTGGCATTCTATCATTTTGCAATTTGGCAGTATCCAAGCAGCCATCTACAAACATATCTGCTGGGATTGCACGCATACCACCACGAAAATCAGGTCGTGCACGCATATAGTGGCATGTTAAATACCCTGCGGCAAATATCAGGCCAAATACAATCAATCTTGTTAAGAAACTGCAACGGCAGCTTACAGGACATGCAATAGTTGTTTTTGCGGCTGGTGCAGGTTTTGCTGCAACCGGTGCGCGTTTAATTGGTTTTTTTGTTGCCATTTTCCTTCCTTTTGGTTTGACTCTCTAAGTATAGGGTAAAATAAAATCCCGCGCAAGCGGGATTTTATCCAATAGTAATACCACAACTATTAATTCAAAGCTTCTTTCAAAGCTTTACCAGCTTTAAATTTAGGCTGTGTAGATGCTGGGATTTTAATAGCAGCACCAGTTTGTGGGTTACGGCCAGTTGTTGCTTTGCGTTTTGCGGATGTAAATGTACCGAATCCGACCAAGCGAACTTCGCCTTTCTTTTTCAAAACTTTTGTTACTGTGTTGATAAATGCATCCAAAAATTCACCAGTCATTGCTTTTGTTGCGCCGGTTTCATTTGCGATTGCTTCAATCAATTCTGCTTTATTCATAATGTTTCTCCTTTATTAGAGTTTTGGTTAAGGCAGATATTTCCTTCCTGCTTGTTCGAATCGTAGGAAATCTGCCCGTTCAGGTCAAGAGCTTTTTTTAATGGGCTGGATGGACGGCCGAGCTGAGTACTGGACGACTGGCTGGATTATTAGATTCACACAGTATAAAATTCCCGCTGGCCCCGTCCAAAGTAACGCGGCGATAATGGTTTGGTGTATGTATTAAAATAGTAATTATTAATACGACCCAAAATAGAGTTTTTCCCAGAAACTTAATGCTTTCCCAGCTTTTTTCTTCGAATTTATCTTTTAATAAATTTTGATACAACGACCATCCAATCATTGCGACCCAAAACATAAATATAAAAAAGAAAACGACGTTTAAAGAATTGCGTAAATAAGAAAGTTGCTTTGCTATTTCATTAAATATTGATTGTGCCGCAGGACAAACGAATAAAGCATTTTCTGCGACCGAATCGGGCAAAACATGAATCGGTGCCGTGGGAAAAAGATGTATCCCGAAAGAAGATGCGGCAATAATTGCAATAATGGCAAGTACAGAAAATAAAAATCCTGGATTCATAATAATGATTATATCAAAATAAGCGACCGCTTGCAATTGATTGCGTCATATTCTATAATTTCGCCCACAGTGGGGAATTTATAATGAACTATAACGAAATTCGCAAATTATTTCTGGGTTATATGGAAAGAAATGGACACAAGATTGTTCCATCATCATCTTTGATACCAGATGATCCAACTTTACTTTTTACAGTTGCGGGTATGGTTCCGTTCAAAGAAATCTTTTTGGGGCGTCAACATGCACCAGCAAAACGAGTCGCAGATTCCCAAAAATGTCTGCGTGCCGGCGGAAAACATAATGATCTGGAAGATGTCGGTTATGATGGTTGGCATCATACTTTTTTTGAAATGCTTGGGAATTGGTCTTTTGGTGATTATTTTAAAGATGGCGCCATTGAAATGTCTTGGGAACTTTTAACCAAAGATTTGGGGCTGGATCCATCACGACTGGTTGTAACGACTCATATTACCGATGATGAAGCAACTAAAATATGGAAACAGGTTACTGGCAAAGATGCAATAAGATTGGACAAGCCCAATTGGTGGTCTGCTGGGGATACTGGACCATGTGGGCCCTGTACAGAAATTTTCTATGATTATGGGGCGGATGTACCAGGTGGATTACCAGGCAGCGTGGACGAAGACGGCGGACGCTATGTTGAAATATGGAATAATGTATTTATGCAGTTCGATCGCGGCGTAGATGGTGGTTTAACAGATTTACCAAATAAAAACGTAGATACTGGCGCGGGGTTGGAACGTTGGGCAGCTATGTTACAGGGTGTTCGTGATAATTATGATACTGATTTGTTTGTTGGATTAAAATCAGCGGTCAGTGATTTAACTGGTATCAAAGAAACATCAGAAAACAAACCTTCGTTTAAAATTATTACGGATCATTTGCGTGCAGTTGGATTCTCTATTGCTGATGGTGTTATGCCCAGTAATACGGAACGCGGATACGTAATACGCAGAATTTTAAGACGCGCCATGCGACATGGCCAGGTTCTGGGACATAATGGTTCATTGTTATCAAAGCTTTATCCTGCGCTGGTTCAGCAAATGGGTGATGCTTATCCAGAATTGGTGCGTGAACAAGAAAGAGTAATAGCAACCATAGAAAAAGAAGAAAATGCTTTTGCAGATATGTTGCAAAACGGATTAAAGTTATTAGAAAAAGAATTACCTAATATAAATAATAAGGTATTACCAGGGGAAGTAGCGTTCAAATTATATGATACTTATGGTTTCCCATTGGATTTGACCCAGAATATTTTGAAGGAACATGGAATGTCTGTTGATGTCCCAGGCTTTGATGCGTCAATGGCACAACAAAAAGAACGTTCCAGAAATTCTCAAGTGTTCAAGGGCGGATTGGCCGATCACAGCGAACAAACGACTAAGCTACATACAGCGGCGCATTTATTGCAGGGCGCATTGCGTAAAGTTTTAGGAGAAGGCGTTCTTCAAAAGGGCAGTAACATAACCGCAGAAAGATTACGCTTTGATTTTTCTTTTGATAGAAAATTGACCGAGGATGAAATTGCTGAAACTGAAAAAATTGTGAATCAGGCGATTGCGGACGCTGTTCCGGTCGTATGCGATGAAATGTCGGTTGATGATGCAAAATCTTCGGGTGCGCTGGGTGTATTTGATAGCAAGTATGGTGATAAAGTAAAGGTTTATACCATTGATGGTTATTCTAAAGAGATATGTGGCGGTCCACACGCTGCAAATACCGCCGACTTGGGCAGTTTCAAGATAAAAAAAGAAGAATCGTCGGCTGCTGGTGTCCGCAGGATCAAGGCCATAATTGGTTAAAATCATACAATAGGGGGCGAATTTCGTCCCCTTGACTTTGATATCCCTAACTGATAGAATCTAGCGAACCGCCAAAGGGCGAGGATTCACTACAAATAAATTCCCAAATTAGTTTATTTATTCGCAATGAATTTTACCCTTTGGTAAATGTTTAATTAAAAAAGAGAAAAATATAAATGGTAAAACTTAAAAGAAATGCGCAAGATATGATTGAAAAGGTATCTTTCTTGCAAAATGGCGATGATTATATTGATGATGGAAAAGATATTGCAATCGCTTCTACAAAAAAAGCAGTTGAAAAAAAATCTGACAAAAAAACAAATAAAAAACCCAATAATATTAAACCAAAAGCAACGGTAAATAATAAAAACACACTAAAGCAAGTTGTCGAAACGGCCGAGCCAGATGATGTTATTTCATTCTTTGCAATGGGCGGATTGGAACACGTTGGCCAGAATATGTATGTGTACAAGCATAAGGGTAAATATCTGATTGTTGATTGTGGTATGGGATTTTTGGATGATGACGTTGGTGGCGATGATACAAAATATTCTGATACAACGTATCTTGAAAAAAGAAAAAAAGATATTGTTGGAATTATTTTAACACACGGACACGAAGATCACGTTGGCGCAATGAAATATATTTGGCCAAAATTCAATTGTCCGATTTATTGCACCAGATTTGTGGGTAAATTTTTAACTCGTACTTTTAACGGAATGGGTATTGATTATAAACCGTCTGATATAAATGTTTTTGATCATAATGGCGCCAGTTTTAATGTCGGCCCATTTGAAATTGAAACTTTTCATGCCAGCCATTCAATACCAGAAGCACAAATGGTGGTCATAAAAACATCAGCTGGTAAAATTTTACATACAGGTGACTGGACATTTAATGACGCAATTCCAATTGAAAAT
This sequence comes from Alphaproteobacteria bacterium, assembly GCA_041673665.1. Taxonomy (GTDB): domain Bacteria; phylum Pseudomonadota; class Alphaproteobacteria; order Rs-D84; family Rs-D84; genus WRCA01. Next base: position 10,006 of record JBAYXF010000008.1, read on the forward strand.
CCAACAGATTATGCGCGTTTGCGTGAAATTGGCAGTGATCCAGATTTGTTGGCTTGCGTTTGCGATTCAACAGAAATTAAGCGCCAAGAACCACAAACAACCGAAGAAGAAGTTGGTATAACACTAGAAGGGATAATGAAAAAAGCCCCTGGTCGTGTCATGGTAACTGGATATTCGCGCAGTATTGCCCGTATCAAAGAATTTGCAGACGCCGCAAAGGCTGCAGGTCGCAGCCCATGTATAAAAGAGCGCAGCAATCCACGTCCGGTACCTTATGTTGGTTTGCCAGAATTTCGTGAAATCGCTATAGAATGCGGATACTTGGATAAAAACGATGTAAGTTTGTTTAAAGATATCAGCACTATTCCAGCTGAAAAACAGGCAATCTTTATGACCGGTTCCCAGGGTGAAAAATATGCAATGTTAACGCGTTTATGTCGTGGCCATGTAAAAGAATTAAAATTAATGCCAACAGATACGATTGTGTTCAGTGCAATTATTATTCCAGGTCGCGAGTCCGAGGTTTCGTTCTTGTATAACAAGCTGGCTAAATTAGGTATTCATACACATACAATTTTTGACACTGAAAAAGTACATGCGAACGGACACGCGGGCCGCCCTGAATACGAACGCTTTTATGATTTGGTTCACCCCCAGGTAATTATTCCAATGCATGGTGAATATGTAACTGAAATGTTAAATGCAAAAATGGCAATGGAACGTGGCGGGGCAAAACAAATGATGTTGGTTCATAATGGTGATATTGTTCGTTTAAAGAAAGGCGATGAACCTTATGTTTCCGAAAGCTTTAAAACTGGGTTCATAGTGATGGAGGGCGAAACCGAACGCCCGGGCGACGGGATTGTTTTGAAAACCAGGAAAAAATTGGCCACCGAAGGCGCGGTGTTCGTAACCTTGTCCGTGGACAAGCGCGGATATCTAAAAGACGTGCCAGAGGTTTCATCAGCCGGTCTGTTTGAAGCAGATACAACTGGATTTGCAAAACGTCAAATTCAAATTGAAATTACAAACGCAATAAAAGATCTGGGCAAAGGCGAACGAAAAAGCCAAGATGTTTTACGCGAAGCAGTACAAAGGGCGGTAAGAACCGTGATTCGTCCAATGATGGGCGATCGCAAATCCCCTGCAACGCATGTTCATTTTGTGTTTAAATAAATAAATCCGCAAAAATGCGGATTTTTTCTTGCAATTTATAATAAATGCCTGTAAAATCAGCGGGCTGAGCAGTCAGAACTGAATAATCGACGGTGCTTTTTTGGTCCCGTCAGAGATAAGGATTCTGTAGAATGCTTGGCACCTAAAAAACCAAAAGGATTAAATTATGGCACGTGATGGCGCAAAGCGCAGCACCAGAAAACTGAAAATTTCCCGCCGTTTGGGCGTGAATTTGTGGGGTCAGGCTAAATCCCCATTCAACAAAAGAAAATATAAACCTGGACAACATGGTCCAACCAGCCGCGGTGGAAATAACTCTGATTATGCAAAACAGCATAAAGCAAAACAGATGTTAAAGGGTTATTACGGAAACATCGGCGAAAAGAAATTCCATAAATATTACGAAGAAGCATCAAATATGCGTGGTGATACACCAAACAATATGATTGGTTTGTTGGAAAGACGCTTGGACGCAGTGATTTATCGTGCTAAATTTGCACCAACAGTGTTCAGTGCACGTCAATTGGTCAGCCACGGACACATCTTGGTCAATGGTAAACGCGTAAAAATTTCCAGTTATATGGTTAAACCAGGTGACGAAATCACAGTCAGTGAAAAAGCAAAACAAATGCCATTGGTGGTATTGTCTTTGGAATCTGCGGAACGTCCATTTGCAGAATATGTAAAAGTTGATGCGGCAAACTTTGTTGCAACATTGATCAGAATCCCAGAATTTGCTGAGGTTCCATACCCAGTGCAAATGCAACCAGAATTGGTCGTCGAATTTTATTCCAGATAATATGGAATACATTCAAAACAAAAAATCCCGCATCTGCGGGATTTTTTAGTATTTAATTTTTTAATCTTTTAACTTCTTGGTCCATTCGTTGTCTGGGAAATTTGTGCGCAACATTTTGGCATATCCATTTGCTTGCTCGGGTAGACCAATCGCTGTGTATGCTTCGGTTAATCTGAACATAGCCTCGGGTGTCATGGCGGTTTCTTGGGCGCTTTTTACAATAAATTGCAGACGGTTTATTGCACTGGTCCAATTTTCTTTTTGCATATCACGTCTGGCGGAATACATGGCCTTGCCGGCAATATAATTTTTCAAGATTATGATTTTATTTTGTACGTTTTTCGCATACTTGGAATTTGGAAATCTTTCCACCAGTTGTTGAAATTGGTTTAATGCATACGCAGACATTCCGGGTTCACGGCGGACATCAGAAACCTGGCGATAATATGTCATGCCACGCAAATACATAACGTATGGAACATCGGTGTGTCCGGGATGGAATCGCATAAATCTGTCTGTTGTCAGCAAAGTTCCCGCAAAATCCCCATCCATATATTGACTGTATGCAGCCATAATCAATGCATCCGCAGCCCATTGACTGGCGGGAAAATCTGATTCAGCTTTGATAAATTCTTCGGACGCTTTTGTATAATTTTCGTCTTTTAATTCGGTGTATGCGTCGTTATAAATATCAGATATTGTTGGTTCTGGTGGTGGTACGCTTCCGCCACATGCGGATAAAGTGACACATACAGCAAATAATAAAGATGTTTTTTTCATTTCTTGATTTCCATTTTGTTATAAGAGTATAATGCCTTTAATGAAACTTGGCAAACATATTTTCAAAGTAGGCAGTTGGACGGCAGTATCACGAATTTTCGGATTTGTTCGTGATGTATTAATTGCAACGGTATTGGGTGCAGGGCGTCTGTCGGATATTTTTTTGGCCGCGTTCAAGTTGCCGAATATGTTTCGTGATTTATTGGGCGAAGGTGCGCTTTCTTCGGTATTTGTTCCAATGTTTGCCGAACAAAGAAAATCAAGGTCAACAAAAGCGGTTAATTTCGCAAATAACTTTTTTTCATGGCTAATGGGGGTTTTGTTGGGGATTACAATTGTTGGTTTGGTTATAATGCCATTGATAATTTTAATATTGGCGCCGGGATTTGCGGCGGATCCAGGAAAGCTGGATTTAACAATAATTATTTCCAGATGGATGTTTCTTTATCTTGTTTTTATTTGTGGAACGGCATTTTTGGGCAGCGTTCTGAATGCTGTTTCTGAATTTGCATTGGTCGCATTTATGCCTGTGTTGTTTAATATATTTTTAATCAGCGCGCTTTTATTTGCCAGATATATCGGTGCTGGGCAAAATGTTTTGTATATTTTATCAGCAGCGGTTGTGTTATCCGGCGTATTTCAGATGCTAATTTTGTGGGGCCGCTTGCGTGCGAAAAAGTTCGGATTGCGTTTAATAAGACCACGTTGGAATGCCCAGATGAAGACGGCTTTTAAAAGATTAGGGGTTGGGTTATTTGGAACGGGCTTTTATCAAATAAATATAATTATTGGAACATTGATTGCCTCTTATCAGGCGGGCGCAGTTTCTTGGTTGTATTATTCAGACAGAATGGTGCAATTGCCATTTGCAATTATTGGGCTGTCGGCTGGAACTGTTTTGTTGACCAGTATTTCAAACGCATTGGCAGAAAAAAATATGTCGCGTGTTTATGCTCAACAAAACGCTGCATTCAGACAAAGTATGATGTTAACTTTGCCGTGTATGGTTGGATTGTTTGTTTTGGCAATTCCTATTATCCAGTTTTTATTTCAACATGGCGCATGGACACACGAAAGTACTTTGGCGGTGGCACAAGCAATGATGATCCAAGTATTCGTTTTGCCGGCAATGACAACCAACCAAATTTATTCAAAAACTTTGTTTGCAGCCCAAGATGTTAAAACCCCAGTAAAAAGTTCTATGATTGGTTTGGGTGTATCCAGTGTGCTTTATTTGGGATTATTTTCTTTTATTGGATATCTTGCGATTCCGGTTGGTGGTGTTATCGGAGGATATGTAAAAAATTGGTTTTTATTACGTGAATGTCGTAAACGTAAATTATTCAAAATTTTACCAAAAACAAAACGCGCAATGGTTGGTTTTTCGGCGCTGTCAGTGGGATTGGGCGCAGCACTTTGGTTTGTTGAAGTTACAAATATTTGGATTTTAATTATGACAATGGCTGTGTTTGGAATAATTTATTTGCCATTGGCTTGGATTATTAATAAAAAAAGTTGAACGCGTGCCTTTTATGTGATAAAATGGGAATTAAGAATGGAAGGAGGAAATCCATGAAATTATATTATGTGCCGTTTTTGGTTTTGCCGCTCGCACTGGCCGCATGTACAGATACGGTGATGAACAGCGACAGCGCCAGTACCTATGGCGAAATCAGTGAAGAAAACTTAACAACTGTAAATGTGGAAGATACTTCTTATTTAATGGCGGCTGCCCCTGAATACAATATTGGGCAACCATTTAATATAGACAGTGTTCAATATAATCCAATAGAAAACTTGTCTTATAATGAAACCGGTACTGCCGGAATAATTCCAGATGATATGAATGGCAGCAAAACAAAAGACGGTGAATTTTATAATTCCGATCAATTAGTTGGCGCCAGCAAAGTTTTACCTTTGCCATCAATCGTTCGGGTTACTAACTTGGAAAATGGAAATACCGTTGTATTGCGTGTAAATAATCGTGGTCCATTTGTAAACACCAGAATTTTGGATGTTTCCACAGCAGCGGCCAAAAAATTGAGCATGACCAGCCCAACCAAGGTCCAGGTTCAAATTATGGCAGAAGAAAGCACAGCGGTAAAGAATGCAACATTGGGAACTGCGACAACACCAACTTCCTTGGAAGAAGCCCCAATGGAACAAGCAACAATGGCTAATAATGGTCCATACACTGTTCAGGTTGCAGCTTTCTATAGCGAAGACAATGCAAAAACATTGGCCCAAAGAATCAGCAATATGGGTAATGTTCAAATCATTAACGAAGGCGGAATGTTCAAAGTTCGCGTATTGGGCTTGGATGCACCAGGGGCAAAGAATACTATTGATACATTACGCAGTACCGAAGGTATGGCCCCAGGTCTGTTGAAAGACGGCAAATGGGTAAATGCCAACAGTATATAAAATGTTAAAATGAAAATAAAAATCGCGCTATATGCGCGATTTTTTATTTATAAAGTTTTTGTATTTTTATCTAACGTCCATAGGAACTTGGGTCCACGTTGATTAGTAAATAAGCTATTATAATTTTCATGTGGATCGCCTATATCATTATAATAAATTTGTCCGATTTTCATTCCTTTTCTAAGAATTATTGGATATCTTGTAGATAGTTCAAGGGTTATTTCACCTTTGAATCCTACGGATGTTCCCCCGGCGGTTTGATGATTAGATAAACTGCATCTTGCAAGTGTGGATACACCGTCTATGGATATAGCATAATTATATGTTTCAAAAAATTTCATAGTACTGCCCAAAGCAAATTGCCAAGGTTTTAATATATAACCAGTATCAGGAATAATAATTTTTTTTATTTTTACTGGTTGTTTTTCAGTTTTTATTTTCGAAGGGTCTATAGCAATTTTTCTGGGGTTTAATAAAGTTAATAAAATTTCTTTTAAACCATAATTAAATATTAATAATTCTTCGCCTAAATGAACATCATAAGAATTAATAGCAATATATTCTTCGCTAAAAGGTGTTATGTTGATGTTTGGTTTATCACCCGGATTTTTTGGATTTGGATTTTTTATTTCTTTTAAAATTTGTAAACCTGATAGTCACATTTTGATTTTCTATTTAATTTTTTACTACCATTCACTCTAATACACACTTTAATTCATGATTATAAAAAGTCAATAATTAATAAAGCTTATTGCTTTCTGATTTTGCTGTGCTATTCTGTGCATCATGAAAACACATTCTGGATTTATTGCTATTATTGGTCCTACAAATGCGGGCAAAAGCACCCTGATTAACCAAATCATGGGGCGCAAGGTTTCTGCTGTATCGCACAAGGTTCAAACAACTCGTTCGCGCTTGCGCGCTGTAAAAATGGTTGGGGATACCCAATTGATCTTTGTTGATACCCCTGGGGTATTTAAACCATCACGCAGACTTGACAGGGCTATGGTTGGCGCTGCTATGGACGCATTGGGTGACGCAGATGCAATTTTGTTAATGATTGATGCGAAACACGGCATTACACAAACAATTAGGGATATAGTTATCAAGACAAATAATGTTCCTCTGTTTGCATTTATAAACAAGTCTGATGCCGTCAGAAAGGATACTTTGCTGCCAATGATAGCCGGTCTGTCTGAAATGGCATCATTTCGTGAAATTTTCATAGGCAGTGCATTGAAAAATGATGGTATTGAACCAATGTTAAAATCATTGGCGGCTGTAATGCCGGAATCACCATATTTATTTGAACCACGTGATCAAACCGATGTCCCAGATACTTTGTGGTTGGCGGAAATTACACGTGAGAAAGTTTATAAATTTGTTCATCAAGAATTGCCTTATCATATTTTTGTTGTGACTGAAAAAGTTGATACTGATGACGAAGGTGTTTTGGATATTTATCAAAAAATAGTCGTTGCAACCCAGGGACATAAAAAGATAGTAGTGGGAAAAGGCGGTGCACAATTAAAACAAATTGGAATGGCCGCACGTCACGAAATCCAAGACGAGTGGGGTGTAAACGCCAGATTGCATATTTTTGTTAGCGTTGAATCAAATTGGGAAAACAAGCGCGAAAATTACGAAGAGCAGGGCCTGGATTTTGGTAAATGAGAGTTTCAGAGTTTGATTTTGAATTGCCAAATGAATTGATTGCTTCGCATCCGCTGGACCGTCGCGACGCCAGTCGTATGCTGGTTGTGGATCCTAAAATTTCGGATAAACACATTACTGATTTTGTTTCTTATCTGCGCCCGGGGGATGTTGTTGTTTTTAATAATTCACGGGTTATCCCCGCGCGTTTTGATGCAGCCGCAAATGATGGCGCAAAATACGAAATTACACTGCATACAAAAACAGATGATGGGTGGCTGGGCTTTGCAAAAAAATTCCAGAAATTAAAAAGCGGTGAAAAATTAAAATTGGACGATGGCACTGAAATTGAAATTCTGGGAAAGTCCGATGAAAGTGGACTGACTATAAAATTTTATGCGGATGATGTTTTTTCTGTGCTGGATTCGGTTGGTAAAATGCCATTACCACCATATATGAAACGCGAAGAAGAAACGTCCGATCGTGAACGCTATCAAACAATTTATGCAAATCCACTGGGCAGCATGGCCGCACCAACGGCAGGGTTGCACTTTACAAATGAATTGCTGGATGCGGTGCGCTTGGTAGGCGCAGAAATCGTAAATATCACATTGCATGTTGGTGCGGGCACTTGGGCGCCAATAAAAACCGAAGACACCGAAAATCACAAAATGCACAGCGAATGGGGCGTTATTACACAACAGCAAGCAGATATAATAAACAATGCAAAACAAAATGGCGGACGCATTATTGCGGTCGGCACAACCAGTTTAAGATTGCTGGAATCCGCTGCGGGAAAACCATTTTGCGGAACGACAAATATATTTATTACGCCGGGATATAAATTTAAAATAGTTGATGTCTTGTTGACTAATTTCCATTTGCCAAAATCAACATTGTTTATGTTGGTGTCGGCATTTGCCGGTCTGCCCGAAATGCGCGCAGCCTATGCCCACGCAGTTTCGGAAAAATACAGATTCTTCAGCTATGGCGATAGCTGTTTGTTGTTTAGAAAGGATGCTTAATGTCATTAAAATTTAATCTTATTGCAACAGATGGTATGGCGCGGCGCGGCAGCGTGGAAACCGCGCATGGAACATTTCAAACGCCCGCATTTATGGCGGTTGGAACGGCCGCCACGGTCAAGGCACTGACCATGGATATGGTGCGCGATACTGGCACCGAAGTTATATTGGGGAATACTTATCATCTGATGCTGCGTCCGGGTGGCGATCTGGTTGAACAAATGGGCGGACTGCATAAATTTTCTGGCTGGCATGGACCGATTTTAACCGACAGCGGTGGATTCCAGGTAATGTCTCTGTCGGGTCTAACAAAAATGTCCGAAGAAGGTGTGCAATTCACATCACACATTGACGGCGGAATAAAACATTTTTTAACGCCTGAAAAATCCATTCAGATTCAGAATCAATTGGATTCCAACATCACAATGGTTTTGGACGAGTGTTTGCATCTGCCCGCGCCGCGCGAACGCGTTGAAAAAAATGTAGAAATGGTTACGCGTTGGGCAAAACGTTCAAAAGAGGCATTTGTAAATCGCGATGGTTATGGAATTTTTGGAATCGTCCAGGGTGCAGATTTTATAGACCTGCGCGAACGCTCTGCCAAGCAACTAATTGAAATTGGATTTGACGGATATGCGGTTGGTGGATTGGCGGTTGGCGAACCACAATCGGTTATGTTTGAAATGCTGGAAAAAACGACACCATTGCTGCCAAACGATAAACCCAGATACTTGATGGGTGTCGGGACGCCTTTGGACATTCTGGGCGCTGTGGAACGCGGAATTGATATGTTTGATTGTGTTATGCCAACGCGTGCGGGTCGCACCGCCCAGGCATTTACCGCAAACGGCACAATAAACCTGCGCAATGCAAAGTTCCGTGATGATACAACAATACTGGGTGATACGGGATTGACGCTGGCATACATTCATCACTTGGTCAAGGCAAACGAGATTTTGGGCGCAATGTTATTGACCCAACATAATCTGAAATTTTATCAAGATTTAATGCGCGATATTCGCCTTGCAATTGAAAATGGAAATTTTGTAGAATTTAAACAGAAATTCATAGAAACTTATACAGGGGGATAAAATGCCAAAAAAAGCAAAAGAAGTAGCGGTTATTGATAACGGCGGTGCAAAAACCGTTAAACGCGAAGCATCCTGGGTAAAACGTGTATGGATGATTTTTGCAATTGTTTCAGTTCTGTGGTTGCCATTTGTTGCGTGGGCACCTTTTTATGTTCGTACTAATTATGCGCAACCAATAAAAAAGTCTGTTGTTGTTTCAATGTTCTTTGACCTGCAAAGATATATGCAGGAACAATATGCGCACTTATTAAAAAATGTTTCGGGCAGTATAGATATTAAAAAACCAATCGGTGTAGCAATTGAAAAGGTAAAAATTGCGGACAAGCCAGTGGCCAAGGTTGAAAAAGCATCAGCCAAGGCGGAAAAAACAACCAGTAAGCTTTCCAATCTTTCTGGGATTGCTGGGCGCTTTGGTGTTGATACCAGTGCGGCAGACAAAGTAATTGGAAGTGCTAATAATGCAGTGGCCAAGGTTGATGATACAACCAAATTGGTAAATGACAGATTGGACAAAGTAAAATCTGAACTGGAAAAAACAGCACAGATGGAAATTGATAAAGAAATGGATAAACAAATAAAATCATTTCTGGATAAACAAAGTGGTGGAATGGGAACGGTATTGTTAACTGATTATGGAATCAAACATGTTATGCCGTGGAAGCCCAGCACTTGGCCAATCACAACGAAAATTTATAATGATTTGGAAAAATCTAATTTGTTTGTGATTCAAACTTTGACTAATCTTGTGGACAGATATTTTGGATATGTAATGTGGGGAATAATGATTGTTGTTTGGGCATTAGGTCTGTTGATATGGCTTAAAATTATGAACCATGTAAAGATGATAACGTCCCCATTTATCGTTTGCCCACGATGCGGACATACATTTACAAATAAAAAACGTATGGCCATGGGAATATTAAAAATATTCCAACCATGGAAATGGTTTATTTAATTAGGTACAAAAAAACGCGGCATATGCCGCGTTTTTTTACATTCTTTGTCTGCGATATTTATATAAACTTGCTATATCCCTGTGATGATCTTTTGTTAAATAATCTTTTAGCAAAGATTCCAATTCTTCTAGGGATAATACGCTGCATGATAAAGTATTGATAATTGTTGGTAATAAGTATGTTTGATTCCCTTCTTCTAAACTGCCGCGCATTTCAACTATTCGTTTAATCCAGTATTCTTTTAATTTATTATTATCATAAGGAACAGTAAAGTTTGTTTTAATGGCTGCTTTTTTAGTTTTTTCGGCAACAAATAATGGACGCCAATTTTCAATAAAGGATGCCCCAGGGTTATAATGCAGTAATTGTTGTATGCGACCAGTCTTTGGATTTATAGAACCTGGGAAACGTGAAGTTCTGGAATTATCTTTGACATTAGGATCACTATCTACGAACCCAAGTTCGATTAAAATATGTTCGCGCAGCCAATCATATTCTTCTATGTTTTTTGGTTCGTCTTTTGCAGCTATTTTAATATGAATTGATTTATTCCCTGAATATGTTGCTTGGCAAATTACACTGATATTTTCCTGAACTTTTTGCCATTGACTTATCAATGGTAAGTGATCCCATTCAAACAGCATATATTTTAACTTACAATTTAATCTGGTGCGGCCAGTTTTAGAAACTTCATTTTTCTGGGTTTTCCATAAATCGCCAGGTTTTTCCTGGATAAATTCGTTTATACATTCGTATATTCCGTTATTATCATGTGCCCATCCATTCCCATTTGAACTGAATCTGTGAAAATTTTCATTTGTTTGTCTGGTTGCATGCAACCCTTGGAAAATAAATTCTGGCGACAAATCAGCAAATAAATCATATTGAAGTTTCATAGATGATGAAACCTTTATATCTGATTTTTCTGATGGGGTTGTTTCAACATATTCTATGTTTCCAGCATTTTTCCGAGGGATAAATTCTCCGCCAGGGGTTAATACTTCTGGTATGTTAATAAAGGCGTCTAAATTGATGCCGTATATAGATTCATTTTCTTGTCTGATATCGTCTTCGATTTTAAATATAGATTTTATAAGTTCTGGATTGCGCGTTTCTTTGTATTTGTTATGCAGTAATAATAATTCTTCTTCTTTTTGCTTTCTTACATCTAAACACCAGTCATCATCAAAAGAAAACAAATGTTCTTTGATATAAAATTCTAGTGCGCCGGGGGATTCTTTGGATTTTTCCCCAGTTAATTTATCGGCGATTGTTTTGCCTTTGCCGTATTTAATTTCTTTGGAACTTTTTCTGGCATCGCTGCTGTGTTGATTTATAAATATAGGATTTAAATTAATATTTGTTTTATTTGTCGAATCAATATAACCATCATGAACAGATCTAAAGAAATTTTGAGCCAAGGTTTCTAAAAACTTAATTTTATTTTTTTTTCCTGAAAAATCTAATAGTTTTTCATTAGCAAAATCAGAAAAAGCATAAATCGTCCAAGTTAATAAAAATTCTATGTGTGGGGCAAAAAAGGCGCCTGGATATTTTGGTGCAACTTTTTTCCCATTGCGCCATTTCAAAATATCGTTTTTATCAGATTGAATTGTATATCCGCAAGATTTTAAAAAATTTTCATATTTATCTATAAAATTATTAGAAAATAAAACATTTAGAATATATTTTTGTTTAAATTCTTCAAATTGGTGGTAATTAAATTTTTCCCCCATAAAACGTCTTAATGTGAAAGATAAATCTTTCATAGTGTTGTTATACGAGTTTTTTAAGCATACCCCACGAATCCAGTCCCATACAGCCTTTGTTATATCTTCGATATCTGTTCCATTAAAAGCGAAAAAGTATCCAGCAAATGCGGCACGCATTTCTGAATTAAAGTTGGAAGTTTGTATCTTTTTGGATCGAGTAAACAAAGGTGCAGACATATCTTCTTTGAAAGAATCATTGTCTTTTAACAAGCGATTACAAAGCAAAATCATTGCATAATTTGACAGAAATATTTGTCTGCTGGGGAAAAGCGTTCCATGCGCAAGATGCATTCGGATTTTAATATGTTTTTCTATGATGCCACACTTGTTCTTCAAGAAATCAATAGTTGATCCAAAATCTTCGGTGGGGCGTGTTGGTAAAATTATATTTATAACATCATTAAAACACCAAGTATCTTTATCTTTTATACGGGTTCTGACGGCGTTCAAATCATCAAACATTTTATTAAATGTGGGGTCCATCGTTTTTGGATCCGCGTACTTGAAAAATCTTTGGGGTAAATTTAGTTTAAGATTGTTGAACAGGTTATAGTAATCGCCAGATAATAGCAATTCGTGCTGTTTTTCAAAATCTGTCGCAAAATTCATAGCCCGATTATATAACAAAATATATATTTGTCAAGAATATAGGCGGTATTTAATAAAATGCTTGCAAATGAGTAAAACTTGTGCCAAAATTGCCCAGCGTGCGAGCGTAGCTCAGTTGGCTAGAGCGCAACCTTGCCAAGGTTGAGGTCGAGGGTTCGAGCCCCTTTGCTCGCACCAATTTATTGGTAAAAATAAATAAAATGAGAAAGAATAATAAAAAATTTATCTAAATTGCGCCACGAAACAAAATTTCGCGGGCGCTTTTGTGCCCGTTTTTAATAAAAAAAGGAAATAAAATGCCAGATCAGACGAAAGCTTTATCAACAAATGAGCTGGAAGCACGCCTGCAAAAAGCTGAAAATATTCGCGAACGCGATGGGGTAGTTTGGAAGGACCGATTTGAACGTACCGCAACTATCACTGAAATCCGCGGTATGAAAGATGGGACCAAGGTCAGCGTTCCTGGACGTGTGATTGCGCTTCGTTGGTTGGGTAAACTAATGTTTGGTCGTATTTATGACATTAATGGTGAAATTCAATTTTCTATGTCACGCGAAGAATTGGGCGAAGAACAATACAAGTTTTTCAAGGCCAATGTTGACATGGGCGATTTCGTCGGGATAACTGGTGAACTTTATCAAACCACCGCTGGGGAACTGACAGTAAAGGTTTCAAAATATGAAATTTTGGCCAAGGCTTTGCGCCCATTGCCCGAAAAATTCCATGGTTTGACTGATACTGAAACACGTTATCGTCAGCGTTATTTGGATATTATTGCAAATGAAGAAACACGCCGTACAATGTTGATGCGCTTTCGAGCAATTCAGTTTATTCGTGAGTTTTTAAATAAAAACGGATTTACAGAGGTTGAAACACCAATCCTAAAAACAGTTTCATCTGGTGCCGCGGCCAAGCCTTTTGTTACGCATCACAATGCACTGGATACAGATTTATTTTTACGTATTGCTCCGGAATTGCCGTTAAAGGAATGTATTGCGGCGGGATTTGATCGCGTTTATGAAATTGCAAAAAACTTTCGTAACGAAGGCATGGATCCTATGCACTTGCAAGAATTTACAATGATGGAATGGTACTGTGCATACTGGGATTATAACGATAATATTGATTTTTCTTGGAAGTTTGTCCAAGCGTTAATAATGGAACTGCGTGGAACATTACAAATTGAATACCAGGGTATAAAATTAGACTTTTCCAAGTATGAAAAATTAGATTATACCGCAAAAATGAGCGAAATTATCGGAACAGATGTTTTGCAATTTGACGATGTAGAAGAATTAAAAGCTGTGGTCGTCAAACGCGGATTATTTTCAGCCGAAGAAATTGCAGGTCTAAAGTCTTTGTTTGCGGTCATAGATTATGTGTTTAAAAACAAGATTCGCAAAAATATAGTTCAACCAACAATAACATTTAATTATCCAACTTATACACGTCCATTGGCACGCAGAAATGATACGGATTCCAGACGTGTAGATAATTTCCAGTTAATTGCATTTGGTGCAGAATTAATAAATGCGTATTCGGAATTAGTGGATCCAATCGAACAAAGAAAATCATTCAATGAACAAATGGCGAACAAGGCCAAAGGGGACGAGGAGTCTGTTGATCTAGATGAAGATTTTATGTTGGCCATGGAACATGGTATGCCACCAATTTCTGGTTTGGGATTTGGCTTTGAACGTTGGATGGCAATGCTTGCCGACCAGCCAACATTGCGCGATGTAATTTTGTTCCCTATGATGAAGTAAGCATTATGAACAAAGAAGAAAAAGTTTTATCCCAGATTGCTCGGCATGATAAAAAGAATTTGGCAGAAATACAAAACGCTTTAAATTCTGGGCGTATTGATGCAACGGCAGCAGAATATTTAACTAATATTTATTATGATGGAATGCAACAATTCCGTGAAATGTTTTATGTTTTGGGGAAATGCTTTGGTGCACCTAAAACAGCCGTATTTTCTTATGATCCAGTAAATGATAAACAATCCGAAGAACCGGTTAAAATCATAGATATAAAACTAACTTCTGCGTATATTGTGCATCATCGTTTGGATGAAGATCCAATGAGAAACCAGTTCTTTAAAATCGGTGATGGGCACAAGGTAGTGTTGGCTGCATCCAGTATAGTAAGTGTTTTGGTTGGTGCACAGAAAGATATTTCTCGTTCATTGGATAAAATAACTGGAAAATATTATACAGCTTATGTTGATGAAATTTTAAAAACATCACGAAGTGTTTTGGGTAAAAATTGTGAAGATACAATTTTAAAAATTAAAAATAAATTTTATGAAAAATATGTTTCCAATACATCTGAAACAGTTATCCAGGTCATAGGATGTGATGTAAAAAATAAAATTGTTCCGCTTGTGCGGGCGTTGGATAAAATACAGCCAGCTCATCAAAGATTAAATGATATTTGGCGTGTAAAATGTTTATTTGATTTAATTCCGCAGGCTCGTACTTTTATAGAGCGTATAACAGCAATGTTTCCAACAAAAATATTGCGTGCCAGTGATAAGTTTTATGACCTTAAAAATCCCAGAAATTATCGTGATGCAAAAGTAGTAATGAATATAAGTAATGACGATAAAACAATTATCCCCATGGAAATTATGTGTCAAATGCGCGTCTTTTTTAATTATGAAAAAAGAACACATAAAACGTATGAAAATCAACGCTTTTTACTTGATGAAGAAAGACTAAAAACCGCGGAACAAGAACAAAGACAATTTTTAGAAGATGGCATCAGAAAATACAATACTATGATTTGTGAGTATACTGGTGATTTGATGGAACGTGTCGGCTGGAATATTTTATATAATCGTGGCAATCGTACTGATTCTTTGTTCGAGGGTTTTCCAAAAAAAACAACAAAGTATTACCCAGAAAAATTTATAGATGCGATCTTTGAAAAACTGGATAACAGCGTAAAAAATGAAATTTTCAAAGTCGAGGATTCCCCCAGAAAATTGGAAACTAGTGAAGAAATAGATATTTTCAGATTTTTGGCGCGTTTTATAATGGTTTCATCAATGCCATATCGCGAAGAATTTTATAAAATTCCAGGGAAGGATGTAACTACAAGACTCTTTAACTTTATTATGTCTGAAATCTATAGATATAATAAAGACATCTAAATTACATATTTTCTAAACGTACAATTCGCTCGGATGTTTTTGGGTGGGTTGCGAATGCGTCGCTTAAAAATTCTTTTGGTGCCATCGGGTCTGCAATACAAACCGTTGCCATTGATTTGCGATTATCCAAAACTTCTACACGACAATCAGTTGAAATTTTGCGCAGTGCAGACGCCAAGGCCTTTGGATTACGCGTAATAAATGCCCCGGTTGCATCGGCTGCGAATTCACGTTTGCGCGATACTGCCATTCTCAATAATGGTGAAATCAAAAAGTTAAATACCATAAAAGCTAACCAAACCATAAACAATACGGCAGTCATACTACTTTTTTCTTTGTCATCGGAACCTCTTCCGGAATTCAGCGCCATACGTAAAACTATATCTGCGGCAAAAATTGTTACACCAATACCAGTAATCATCAGCATATCTAAACGAATATCACGATTACCAATATGCGCCATTTCATGTGCAATTACGCCCTCTAGTTCCAGTTTATTCAGTTTGTTTATAATCCCGCGGGTCAGGGCGATTGACGCATCATTGGGATTACGTCCAGTTGCAAAAGCGTTAAGGCTGTTGTCTTCGATAATATAAACGCGTGGCGTGGGCAGACCAGCGGCCAACGCTACATTTTCAACGCTGCGAAAAATTTGGTGGTATTCTTTTTCATCCGCATGAATTTCGCGCGCGCCGGCAGAAGACAACATCATAGAATCGCCAAAAGCCCAAGAAATCATCATCCATACCATACATACAACAAAGGTTGGGGCCGCAACCATTACGGTTGTTTCAAATGCTTTTTCAAGTGGCGCGACAATCCACACGAACAGAAATACCAACGCGATAAAAATAATTGGAAACGCAATAACCAGCGCGGCGGTTTTCCAGTTGTTTTCTTTGATATGGTCATAAACGGTTTTGTTTTTCATAGTTTTATAATTTTTTCTACATCATTAAATAATTTTTCATAGTCACGAACAGCATCATCAAAATGAATCCCAGCAATTCCCAATCTTTCTGCGGACACTAAATTTTTCGGTGTATTGTCTATAAAAATACATTCATCTGGATTTACGCCTGCGCGGTTCGCAGCAATTTCAAAAATTTCAGTTCCTGCTTTGATGGTTTTAACATATGCTGATATAATAATAGGATTAAAGATCTCATTAAATTTATGTTTTGGAAAAATATAATCAGCCCTGTCTTTTCCATTATCTGTGATAATTCCAACAATAAACTTTTCTTTTAATTTTTTTGCGAATTCAACCATCTTATTATCAATAGGGCTGGTATCAAATGCTTCGTTTATCCAATCTGGATTATATTCAACATCAAAGCTTTCGCACATTGATTGCCATATTATATTGTTTTGAGCCTCGCCAATATCTATTTTATGGTCAGCATCAGCGAAATGTTCTTTATACGATGCTACTAATTCTTCGGGACTGACACCTAATTTTTTTGAAAAATATTTTGCAGTTGATACAGAGCCCGATTTGTCGGTTGTTAAAACACCATCAAAATCAAAAAATATCGCTTTAATTTTCATTCTTAAAACTCTACCTTTGGGGCGTTTTTGACAGCTTCTTTTTCAGCTTCGTCCAGTTCAAAGAATTTTTCAGTTGTAAATTTGAACAAGTTTGCAATTACGCTGCTGGGGAATTGTTGAATTGAAGTATTTAGATTCATCACGACCGAGTTATAAAATTGACGTGCGGCCTGAATCTTGGTTTCAGTGTCGGTCAATTCCTGTTGCAGTTCCAAAAAGTTTTCATTTGCGCGCAGCGTTGGATAACTTTCTGCCAATGCAAAAATGCTTTTTAATGCGCCTGTCAGCTGATTTTCCGCTGCGCTTTTATCTGCAACACTGGTTGCGCTCATTGCGCTGTTGCGTGCTGCGATAACGGATTCCAGCGTTTCTTTTTCATGCTTGGCTGCGCCTTTGACGGCATTGACCAAGTTTGGAATTAAATCGTATCTGCGTTTTAATTGGGTATCAATTGTTGCCCATGCTTCGCGTGATTGAACACGGCGCGCGACCAGTCCATTATAAACTGCGATGATATAAAGAACCAAAATTGCTATTATTGCGATTGCTATCCACATAAGTTTTCTCCTTTCTTTTATTTTATTTTTTTGCCGCGAAAGATACGACCTTTTTCTTTGTCCCATTCGCGTTGTTTTATTGTTTGTCGCTTGTCAATTTTGTTTTTTCCAAAACCAATGCCCAACAAAACTTTTAATAATCCGCGTGAATTAAAATAAAGTTTTAATGGTACAATTGTTGCGCCTTTTTCATGTAATTTACCGGATAGTTTGCGAATTTGTGCCGTATGCAACAACAACTGACGACCACGACGTTCATCAAATCTGACAATTTTCGCAGCGGTTGGTAATGGTTGAACCACGATATTTTTTAATACCAGATTTCCGTCTTTATCCATGGAAACAAATCCATCGGTTATATTTACCATACCAAAGCGAATTGATTTTACCTCTGCCCCGGTTAACAAGATTCC
>JBAYXF010000009.1:0-26484 GCA_041673665.1 Alphaproteobacteria bacterium
CCATTTGGATTCGCCACCCTTTTCTGACAATACTTGCGACTTTAATAAATCCTCTTCATTTAGTGCCTTTTGCCCCTGGACTTTGCCCCCTATTGCCTTGTTACCAAATGCTTCCATAGACCCAACTCCGACGGCCATGCCACCGACAATACCCGCAATAGTTCCACCGACTCTGCCCTTCTTTTTCGAACTTAAAATATGCTTTTTAATTTCTGCCTCGTCCAGCCATGCTCCACAAGTTTCAGTACCACCAATCATAAAATATCTTGCGGCCATATCATCTGTACTTATCTTAGGATCATTACTAGAAAGTTCGACACGTGCCCAACAGGCATTATTTTCAGATTTATCTGTATCTTCTACCAACCCTGAAAAATCATTCCCTGTGCTGGTTTTTGATGCCCAAACAAAAGCATTTGTTCTGCCATTTTCCGCAGCAGCCTCGCAATCCGTCTTGGTTTCTGCGCCTGTAATTGAAAATTCATCGCCCCAATCCGCTATTTTAGTGCCAGATTGAACACAGTTTAAATCCTCGAACCCTTTCTTTACTTGGTTCTTTTTTATGACCGACGCCGTTACTAACCCACCGACCGAGCCAACCGCAACCCCAGCAACCGAGTCACTGACCACACGCGAAGTATTTAATTTACCCTTATCATTTTTCCATACAGTTTTTTTATCACCAGCATGGGCAGATTTTATATCATTAATAATTTTTGATCGTTCTGAAATAAATGCTTGTAAAGCAGAAATTGTTTCTGATTTTTGTAAATCTAAACTAGATTCCTTCTTTGATTGTTTTTTTTCACATACCCACCCGTATCTCGCATTCCTATCTTTTTTACAATCGCTTGATACACACAATAACCAAACCCCTGTTTCTTTATCATCATTAATACCTTCAGAAAAATATAAATCCTCGTCTATATAATGAGAAAATTCACTATTTCTTACAGACTCATTTTCTTGAGAAACGCATCCCAACACAAGAGATGAATCTTCCAAATATCTATTTTCATATTTATTGTTATATTTTTTATCTACATCCTTGCCTGCGCCATCTGACCCTGATGTTTGTTCTGCTTGTTTCTTTTTCATCCAATCCAGGAATTTTTTATTGTTTTCGGCCCAATCTGCCACCGATTTCCCCTCACTGTCTTTAGCATCAAAACCAGATTCATCTATACTATAAACATAATCAAAGAAAGCATCCTCAGAAGTTGTACAAAATAGTACCACCAACATCAATGGAGTAGTATCCTTTATATCGATTGGGGTAAATCCTTTTTTTGCAGCTATTTCTAAACTTTTCAAATCACAATTAAATATTATATTACTGATAACAGAGGAAGTATTATACAATTTTGTTTTATCATAAAGGCCCGTATCCAGCAGATAAGCTATCTCTTTTGAAATATCAGCAGAATCATTATATCCATACAAAGAATGACTTAAACCATATTCATCATTTTTCATATCTGAAAAATTTGCACAATTTTTAACATCTGATGCATTATCAACAACCTTTACAGACTTGGGTTGTTGGCACTGAACCACTCTTGTCTTATCATTTGTAGCAAATATACAACATTTATTAACGTCAGCATTCGTATTACAAATAAAATCACCAGATATGTAATCCTTGCTAATCATTTCATTCATATCGCCATTAGTAGTAATATAGCACCCGAATGCCATTGGTGTATAGGAAAGGCAAATTAACGAAAGACACATAAATTTTTTTATAAACATTTCTCTGCTCCGCATATAATTCTTTTTTAATTATATCATAAAACATCATGGAAATTATATAAAATCTTTCTGTATTTGTGATATAATATTTAACATGAATACAAAAAAGCCTGTCGTTCTTTGTATAATGGATGGGGTCGGTATCAGTGCCACAAAAAAACACAATGCTGTTGCGCTGGCTAAAATGCCATTCTTTAATAATCTAAAAAAGAAATATCCAATCACATCTTTGCGCGCCAGTGGCACAGCGGTCGGCCTGCCGCCCGGCATCATGGGCAACAGCGAGGTTGGCCATATAACAATTGGCAGTGGCAGAATTGTTAATCAATTTTTGCGCAGATTTGATTTAGAAAACTGGAATAAAAATAAACCTTTGGCTGACTTTATTAGTGATATGAAAAAGCGGGACGGAATTGTTCATCTGATGGGATTAATGTCGAATGGGAAAATTCATTCCGATATTAACGAAACTATTTTAATAGCAAACCGATTATTAAAATCTGGGCTTAAAATATGCGTCCACTTTTTTTCAGACGGACGTGATACCCCACCCAAAAGCGCACAAAAATTCATAAATAAATTACGTCGTGGATTGCCCAAAAACAATTCTTGGTGGTTTGGAACATTGATTGGTCGTTATTTTGCAATGGACCGAAATCAAAATATGGACAGAACAAAATTGGCATTTAATGCAATTGCCATGGGACGTGCAAAGTTTTCATCCCCAACGATTGACGATGCATTAAGCGCGGCATACACGCGTGGTGAATCGGATGAATTCATCAAACCAATCATCATAAAAAAATCTGTTATTACGAAACAAGATGGGATTCTTATCGCCAACTATCGTTCGGATCGGGTTAAACAAATATTACAAATGTTGAATAAAACAAATGCACGCACAATGGTATTTTCCCAGGCAGGCTTAGAAGATAAAACCCCATCATTGTTGCCTGATTTGCCCGTAAAAAACACTTTGGGCGATGTTTTATCGGCGAATGGTTTATCGCAATTACGGATCGCTGAAACAGAAAAATATAATCACGTTACTTACTTTTTTGATGCAGAAAGAACCATTAAATTTCCCCACGAAGAAAAGGTTTTAATTCCATCGCCAAACGTTGCGACATTTGACTTAAAACCTGAAATGTCCGCAATAAAAATTACTGATGCTCTGCTGCCCAAATTAAAAAAATTCGATGTTGTAATACTTAATTATGCAAATGGCGATATGGTTGGACATACCGGTAACGAAGCTTCAACGATTCGCGCGATGGAGGTTCTAGATGCGCAATTGGCGCGTTTAGTGCCCGCAGTTTTAAATCTGGGGGGAACAATTTTAGTAACCGCGGATCACGGCAATGCCGAAAAAATGTGGAATTATAAATTAAATGCTCCATGGACATCGCATGCGACGAATCGGGTTGCATTTATTGTTGTTGGACCAAATCGGGTTAAATTAAAAAGTGGCGGGTTATCAAATGTCGCACCAACTATATTAAAAATATTGGGTCTGAAAAAGCCGAAAGAAATGACTGGGAAAAGTTTGATTTAACCACGTCTTTGTTTGAAAAATTCTTTCAATAATTTTGCTGATTCATTTGCAAATTCTGGTATTTGGGAAACAAATGGTTTCCACAGGTTTTTCTGTGTTTCATACACACGTGCCCCATGCAATATTCCCCCACCCTTTTCGTCAGTCGCTGCGAAAATTACACGTTTAATTCGCGCAAAAGAAATAGCGGTGGCGCACATAGCACAAGGTTCCAAACTGACATAAATTTCACAATCCGTTAAAAATTTTTCGCCCAGTTTTTTGCATGCTTTATTTATCGCAATAATTTCAGCGTGCAATGTTGGATTGCGTTTTAACTGAACCTGGTTTTCGCCGCGCGCGATGATTTTTCCATCACGAACAATGACCGCACCAACCGGCACATCCCCATGTGATGCGCCCCTATGCGCCAGTTTCAAAGTTTCTTTGATAAATTTATTCATTTGTTTTATACTTTACCCCATGGATTCAAATTTGCAAATTATTTCGGGCAAATGGCGTGGTAAAAAATTATATTTACCAACAAACGCCAGGCCAACACAAAACAAGGCAAGAATTGCTTTGTTTAATATGCTGGGAAATATTTCCCCAAATATCGTTTGGGATGCTTTTGCTGGCAGCGGCGAATTTGGTTTGGAATGGCTGTCACGGTCACAAAATGCCCGGGCAATATTTACAGATAACAATGCAGAATCAATAAAAACCATTAAAAGAAATTTGGCCTTGCTGGATGGTGCAAACGGCATAATTGTTCAAACTGACGCTCTTTCCGCAATTACAAAGTTCGGATCTGATGCTGATTTAATATTTGTTGATCCCCCATATTCAAATGCTGAATTGGGCGTTGAATTTATAAAAAAGATTGCCCCTGTTGCCAAAAACGGGGCTGTAATTGTATGGGAAACAGAAAAAACTTTTGATATCCCCAACCTGCCCACAGATTTGAAAATTATCAAAGACAAATCTTATGGCCGCGCAAGATTTTTAATTTTAACTAAATAATATTAAGAAATATTTTATTGTGCCAAAAGTGAACCAGTCAAAACATTAACCGTTCCACCCAATGTCCCAAGTGTACTGTTTCCGCCGCTTTGCAGAACAGAACTAACTTGGCTCATGGTATCACCGGCATTTTGTTTCTGTCCCAATCCACCAACAGTTTGTACCAACATATTACCCCAAAGTTCGCGTTGTTTTGCGCTTAATTTTTCAGGGGCACATTTTATCGCTTTTTCTTTTAATTTAGCAATCATTGAAACTTCACTTGGCAAAAGATCCGCATCTTCGAAGCCAATTTTTGGAAATATTTCATAAATATCGGATTTAGAAATTCTATTTTTATCGCTATCTTCTAAAGAATAATCTTTTAACATATACCCTTTCCCCGGATAAGGATAATCTTTGTAAATTTGATATTCGTCTTTTACCCCGTTAAACGCGTTATAACAAGGAGAGGTCCCATCATTAGCCCATTTAACACTATACTCATAATCTTTATCCCCTGATTTGCATGCCATGCGACCAGACATATCAATTGTGCCGCCAGCCTTGGCCCATTCTTGGACCAGCTTTTTTACAAATTCAATTTCAGAATCCGAAGGAACACATTCTGCGGATAAAGCTGCCTGTTGTTTATTTAATTCCATAACATTTCCAACCAAACCCAAAGCCGTAGGAATCAAACTGTTGCCGGACATCAATCCCGCGGCCCCTTGCGAAGTGTGTTCAGATACAGATGACGCTTTTTTAATGGCAGCCACGGCCCCGTCCAAATAGCACAAGGCAAAGAACATCGAACAAAAAAAGATTATTGTTTTTTTCATATTCTCTCTTGAAGTTATTTTAACAGAAAACATGTTGCAAATCAAACTCTTTTGCAATAGGATTATTCAGATGGAATGGCCAAACAGAAATTTTCTTATTTCCAGTAATTATCGGCGCGGTCAGCGCTTGTGGCAGTTTATATTTACTGGTTGGGGACTGGTGCTTATTGCTACCTTGATTGCTGGCTCTATGATTTCTAAAAATTTACGATGGATGCCTATTTCTGGAATTAACCTATCTGATGTAATGCAAAATCAATTCAAAATGACAAATCCCTCATTTTCCGGAATAGATAAAGACGGGTACCCATTTACAATGCATGCCGATATTGCCAGACAAGAATACGATTATCCTGACCTTGTCTTTTTAGATAATATTCGTGCAAAAATTACCCGGGTTTCAAACGGAAAAAACATCACAGATAATATTCGCGCAAAAACTGGAAAATATGATAAACTAAAAAAAGATGTAACATTGTCTGGTAATGTTCGTGTTAATTCTAGTAATGGTGATAAAATAATTACGGAAGAATTGGTGATAAAATTATGATAAAACAAAGTATTTTAAAAATTGAACATCTTTCTAAAAACTATGGGAAACGTGCGGTTCTAAAAGATATCTCTATCGAAGTAAGCCAGGGTGAATCCGTTGGATTATTGGGACCAAATGGTGCGGGAAAAACCACAGCATTTTATTGCATCACGGGGCAAATAAAATCTACTGGTGGGCAAATTTTTCTGAACAGCCAAAACATTACCCATCTGCCATTCTTTCAACGCGCACGCTTGCATATTGGATATCTGCCCCAGGAAAACAGTGTTTTTCATGGCTTGTCCGTAGAACAAAATATTATGGCAATACTAGAAGTAATTCAACCCGACCCCGAGAAACGCGAAAAAAAATTAAATGAATTACTAAAAGAATTTTCTATTGAACATTTAAGACATTCCCCGTCTACTGCTTTATCGGGTGGGGAACGCAGACGTGTAGAAATTGCACGTGCATTGGCAAATGATCCTAAATTTATTTTATTGGATGAGCCATTCGCTGGAATTGATCCAATCGCAGTAAATGAAATCCGCACATTAGTTTCGCAATTAAAAAATCGTGGATTGGGCGTTATTATTACCGACCATAATGTTCGTGAAACATTGGGCGTTACAGACAGATCTTATGTTTTACATGATGGAAACATATTAATTCACGGAACAACTAATAAAATCATCAAAGACCCAATGGTACGTCGTGTTTATTTGGGTGAAAACTTTAAGATGTAAATATTCTTTAAGGAATAAAAATGTTCAAAATAAAAAATATTCATGCCAGACAAATTATGGACAGCCGCGGGAATCCAACAATTGAATGTGATGTTATTTTAAATAGTGGTGCAATGGGTCGCGCGGCGGTACCATCTGGCGCGTCAACTGGCACCCATGAAGCACTAGAATTACGCGATGGTGGTCAAAATTACATGGGCAAAGGCGTTTCAAAAGCGATAAAAAATGTAAATAAAATCATAGCCCTTGCTCTTTTAAAAATGGATGCGCGTGAGCAAAAAGTCATTGATAAAAAGATGATTGAGATTGACGGAACCCCAAATAAATCAAAACTGGGTGCGAACGCTATTTTGGCGGTATCAATGGCGGTGGCACATGCCGCGGCAAAACAATCTGGAAAATCATTGTACAAATATCTAGGTACTGGAACTTTGTTACCACGTCCGATGATGAATGTAATAAACGGTGGTGTGCATGCTGATAATGGTTTGGATATCCAAGAGTTCATGATTATTCCGCTGGCAAAAAACGAAACAGCGGCAATTAAAATAGGATCCGAGGTTTTTCATAATCTGAAATCTATTCTAAAAAAATCGGGATACTCAACAAATGTTGGTGATGAAGGTGGCTTTGCCCCAAATATAAAAACCACCCGTAAAGCACTGGATTTAATTACCAAAGCTATACAGATGGCGGGATATAAACCCGGGAAAGACATTGTTTTTGGAATGGATGTAGCCGCATCCGAATTTTATAAAAATGGAAAATACAAATTTGAAGGTAAAAAGTTATCATCTGATAAAATGATCGAATTTTATAAAAAGCTGATTTTGGATTATCCAATTATTTCCATAGAAGATGGCTTGGCCGAAGATGATTGGGACGGATGGCAAAAACTGACCAAACATTTGGGCTCTAAAATTCAATTGGTTGGTGATGACTTATTTGTAACGAATCCTGTCCGGTTAAAACGTGGAATTGATAATAAAATTGCAAACGCCATTTTAATAAAACCAAATCAAATTGGAACTATCACTGAAACCCTGGATACTATTAAAATTGCACAAAAAGCTGGCTATGGGGTTATAATTTCTCATCGCAGTGGCGAAACCGAAGATACAACTATTGCTGATCTGGCGGTCGCAACAAGTGCCGGTCAAATCAAAACAGGCAGCATGTCCAGAACCGACAGAATGACAAAATATAATCAGCTTATGCGTATAGAAGAAGAATTAGGGAACAAAGCAAAATATTCTAATAAAATTTGATTACAATAAAATACATCTTGGCTGTTTTATTAATATTCGCGATAATGATGGCGCCCGCGTGGTTCGCCAGCCAAACAAAGAAAGGCAAAGTTGATAATGCTATCATACGCAGTGCCAGCTGGCTTTTGGGCTGGACCGGCGTCGGATGGATTTTTGCTTTATTTTGGGCCGTAAAGAAATAAAAAGTTTAATATTGATTTTTTACAAAAAATATAGTCAAATCAACCTATACTAAAAAAGGAAGACACAATGGCAGGCAGCATAAACAAAGTAATTCTTGTTGGAAATATCGGTAACGACCCCCAGGTCAGAACAACCAGTAACGGACAAAAGATAGTTAATCTTTCACTTGCTACATCCGATCGCTGGAAAGATCGTCAAACAGGAGAGCAAAAAGAACAGACTGAATGGCATCGTATCGTGATATTTAATTCTAATTTGGCAGACGTTGCAGAACGCATGTTGCAAAAAGGAACCAAGCTTTATATAGAAGGCCAATTAAAAACCAGAAAATGGCAAAATCAACAAGGCCAAGATGTTTATACAACCGAAATTGTTTTAAATCAATTTTCTGGACAAATGGTAATATTAAGCGGCGCAAAAACAATGGATGGCGGTGATTACAGTTCACAAAATACAACCGAGCAAAATACATCATCCGCACCCGAAGAAATTAATGTTTCACAAATTGGTGACGATATACCATTTTAAAAAACCGGCGTTTCGCCGGTTTTTTATTCTAAATCATCTACATCGCCATCATCATCTTCGGCTGCATTTAAATCTATTTCTTTTGGGACACCGATTATTTCCTCGATCTTTTCAGATGCTTCATCCAGATCCAATTTATGCAATGCTGAATATTCCTGGGCCATTCTTTCCAATGCACGCAAATACAAGCCACGTGCAGAGAAAGTCATCTGGTCGGCAGATGCACGTCTTTGTAAATCACGAACGACCTCGGCAACCTTCATAACATCACCAGAATTTATATTATCTTCATAAATTGCCGCACGCCGCGCCCATATCATTCGCTTTACACCAGCTTTGCCCTTGGCGCTTTCGATGGCTTCATTCATTTTTTTCTGGGTAACCAATGGACGCAGTCCAGACATTTCTGCACGATCCAACGGAACACGCAAAGTCATCTTGCTACGTTCAAAATCAATTACTAATAAGGAAACTTTTTGTCCGCCAAATGATTGTTCTTCGATACGAACAACCTTGCCGACGCCCTGGGTCGGATAAACAACGAACTGTCCAGTTTTAAAATCTAATTTTTTTGCTGCCATCAGCCACGCCCTTTGTGTTGGCATTCTCTCATAAGTATGATTATATCATAAAAAAATCAGGATTTCAAACTTTAGTAATCGCGAATATAAAAAATTATCTCGATTTTTTAACGGTTGAACTGCGATGTAATTTAGTGGTAACCCCCACTACAGCCTTTGCACCTATATTACTGGCAGCAACGCCGGATTTACGGTCGGAACAGCCCCATTGCCCATTAACTAAGATTGGGATTTGACCATCTTTACATTCCGCCGAGACAGAAGAAGTTGATCCCCACGAGAAACAATCCCCACGTCTAACAGATATAAACAGTATACTATCTTCGCCTTTCTTGGTGTATGCACCATATCTGGCATTCCATACCCCAGCCGTTTCACCAGAACACCATTTACGTTGTCCAAAGCATTCTATAGATGTCGAATTTCCATCAGTGTCCAATGATTCAATGACAACCGGATTAGTTGTTGCAACATATCCAGAATTAGCTTGCTTGCCAGAGCCCATCGATTTACCAGTTTCTAAATCATAACACCATAATTTTTCACATTTTTCAGAAGCTATGCCATCTATACTGGTCGTACTTGTCAAAACCCAACCTGGACCACAATCCGCAAAAACAAGGTTTGTTTCTTCACCGCGACATTCGGGGGCTATTAAAATTAAAGCAAACGCCAAAAATGATGTAAAAAATTTAAGTCTCATGATGAATTCTCCCTGTCCCCTATTCTATAAAAAAATTATGTTATAAAGCAAGCATAATTTATTGCCCCAATCCCGCAGGTTTAAATCTTCCAACATTATTCACCAATTCTTCCAGCGCATTCAGTTCTATCGCGGCGGGTATCGGTGTTTCCCCTTTTGCAATTTTAACATCTGGTAATTCTTTATCCCGCAAAATTTTAATACGAGAAACATTATTTCCATCAACCCATACCAACATAGCTGTTTTTTCATCATAGGTCAGAGGCATTGGTCCATGAAAATTTTCATCAGTTCCATAATATATCCAAACCGAATCACCATTTATTGTTTTTGCCTGGGGACTGCCAAATTTTTCTTCTAGTTGAACGGTGGTTTTTATCTTGGCTGCCTGTTGATCCAAATCATCTGGAAAAACATATCCACGATGCTTGGTCTGAAAAGTGCAAGCACATGTTAAAGACAACAAAAGATAAAAACCAATCCGTTTCATTTTTTTAACCTTCTCCATTTTCCTTTGGACTATTGCGCAAAAGAGCAAACGAAGCAATGTGTTTTTTCAGTTCTCGACGATATTCATTGTCAGTTATTGCCTTTTCTACCAGCCCTGCAAACTTGGTCGGATTCATTGCCTTGGCTGCGTTAAAACGTCCCTCGGTTTTCAAGAAGTCTTCCAAACTTGCCGCTGTACTGGCGCCAGAATCCATTATCAGCGGATTCTTTCCCTGCTCTATCAAACTTGGGTTAAAGCGATATAATGGCCATGCCCCAGAATCAACCAGCATCTTTTGATGAGCGGGTCCATCTGACAAGTTATATCCATGCGCAATACATGGACTGTATGCCAAAATTATTGATGGCCCATCAAAAGCTTCCGCTTCTTTGATTGCACGAATAGCCTGCGTTTGATCTGCACCTATTGCGATTTGAGCAACATAAGCGCCCGACATCATCGCAATCAGACCCAAATCTTTCTTGGCCATTTCTTTACCACTGACGGCAAATTTCATCGACGCACCAAAAGGTGTTGCCTTGGACTGTTGTCCACCAGTGTTCGAATAGCCTTCGGTATCCATAACCAAGACATTAACATTTTGACCACTATGCAGAACATGGTCCAAACCACCATATCCAATATCGTACGCCCAGCCATCACCACCGATTATCCATACAGATTTATCAACCAATGCATCAATTAGCGATTCGATTTGTTTGTCGCCTTTGGCTTTTTTACGAACCATTTCAACATTTTCGCGCTGCTTTGCAATGTCTTTTTCATCAAACAACGATTCGATAATCTTATCGTCTTTATCGTCAAAGACTTTGAATAATAAACCCTTTAACATTTCACGACGTTGATTTAATGCCATACGCATCCCCAATCCATATTCTGCATTATCTTCGAATAATGAATTAGACCACGCAGGCCCACGACCGTTTGAATCCGCCGTATAAGGGGTAGTTGGTAAATTCGCACCATAAATTGATGAACACCCTGTTGCATTTGCAACAACCATGTGATCACCAAATAATTGTGTTACTAATTTTATATAAGGTGTTTCACCACAACCCGCACATGCGCCTGGAAACTCAAACATATGTTCGCACAGCTCTATATGCTTTGGTAAATTAGTATTTAATTTATCTTTTGGCACTGGTGGCAATTTCGCTGCTTTATCAAATGCCTCTTGGGCGCCCAATTTTTGTGCTTGTTCAATTGGGACAACACTTAATGCACCAACTGGACAATTTTTTACACAAACCTGACAACCTGTGCAATCTGCCGGTGAAATTGTCAGCAAAAATTCCATATCTTCGCCCAATTCAGATGTCTTCATTGGAACTCCGCCAATGTTCTTTCCCGCATTCATACGAATCGCAGCATGCGGACACAACATTGAACATTTTCCACATTGAATACATTTACTTAAATCACACATGACGACTGTTTCGCTGATTCCACGTTTTTCATATTTTGACGTACCAACTGGAAATTCGCCAGAATTTGCCATTGCAGAAACAGGTAAAGTATCCCCATTCATTGCGGCAATTTCACCCAAAGTATTCATAATGCATGCCGGCGCATCTGCCGTCATTGATGGCATCCAATCTGGTGCTGTTTTTGATAGGTGCTCTGGCAAAGTATATTCGTGTAAAAACTCTGCTGCTTTATCAACCGCCGCCCAGTTTGCTGCAACAACATCCTTACCTTTTTTATGATAAGTTTTTTCAATAGCATCTTTTGCAGATTGTGTCGCAATAGATGGATCAATCACTTTGGTTAAATTGAAAAAGTTCAACATAATAAAGGTATTAATTCTGTTACCCAATCCCAATTCACGTGCCGCGCGATTCGCATCCAAGAAATACACTTTGGCTTTTTGTTTAATCAAATGTTCTTGGACATCATGTGGTAAACTTGCAAATGCTTCGTCTGGATTATGGGCTGTATTTATCATCACCGTTCCGCCAGGTTTTAATCCGCGGAATGCATCAAATCTTTGTGCAATGGTAAAATTAGAAACAGAAATAAAGTCCGCATATTCCACCAAGTATTGCGATTGAATAGGCTTTGGTGCGAATCGCAAATGCGAAGCAGTAAGTCCTCCTGATTTTTTGGAATCATAAACTGCATAAGATTGCGGATACAAATCAGAATTTTCCCCAACAATTTTAACAATATTTTTAACCGCACCAACTGTTCCGTCAGAGCCAATTCCATAAAGTATGGCAGACTTAAAACCCGCATCATCATTTGCAAACGCAGGGTCAGTCTTCAGCGATAAATGTGTAACATCATCGGTAATACCAACAGTGAAATTATGACGAAGTTTTCCCGCAATCAAATTATCAACTACAGCCTTTACATCGCGTGGTTTGAATTCTTTGGATCCCAAACCATAACGTCCACCAAAGATTTTTATGCCGCGATTTTGTAACGCTGTTACAACATCTTGGTACAATGGCTCTCCGATTGAGCCGGGCTCTTTGGTTCTATCCAATACGGCAATATTTTTAACGCTGTCTGGTAATACTTTTAAAAATGCGTTTGTTGGAAATGGACGATACAAATGCACCGCTATCATTCCAACACCTTTCGGTAAATGCGCTAAGGTCTCGGCAATTGTTTCCGCCGCACTGCCCATTACAACAATTACATTTTCGGCTTTTTTATCCCCAATATAATCAACCAAACCATATTTACGTCCCGTTAATTTTCCAAATTTATTCATAACATCTTGGACTATTTCTGGAACCGCATCATAAAATTTATTTGCAGCTTCGCGTCCCTGGAAAAAGACATCTGGGTTTTGCGCACTACCTCGGACTGTTGGCGCATCTGGCGTCATGCCGCGATTACGCGCATCTAACATTAAATCTGTTGGAATTAATTCCTCTAAAACTTCATCTGGAATATATTCAATTCTGGATTCTTCATGGCTGGTACGAAAACCATCAAAGAAGTGTAAAAACGGAACGCGCGCGCGAAGTGTTGAGGCATGCGCTATTGCCGCCATATCATGTGCCTGTTGAACCGAATGCGAAGATAATAATGCAAAACCAGTTCCACGAACCGACATAACGTCTGAGTGATCACCAAATATAGACAAAGCATGTGTCGCCAAAGCACGCGCCGCTACATGCATAACAAATGGTGTTTGCTCACCCGCAATTTTATACATATTTGGAATCATCAATAACAAACCCTGGGACGCCGTAAAAGTTGTCGCCATCGCCCCCATTTGCAACGCGCCATGAACCGCGCCCGCTGCACCACCTTCGGATTGCATTTCAAGTATTCCGGGAATCGCACCCCAAATATTTTTTTTATGTTGATATGCCCATTCATCCGCCAATTCGCCCATAGTACTGCTGGGGGTTATCGGATAAATTGCAGAGAATTCGCTACATCGATAGGCCACGTCTGCTGCGGCCCAATTACCATCTACTATTACCTTAGTCATGACTACTCCTTTTTTTAGTCGCAGACACCAATTATAGTATTTTGGGAGTGGTAAAACAAGCATTGAACACAATGTTGACAATAAAAAAGCAGTCAATTACTGCTTTTTTATTTCACTTTTTTTATTATTTTGTTTCTTTATTATTATCAGATTTTAATTTAGCCATTGCATGAATCATATCTATTGCACGTTGCAATTGGTAATCACGGGCTTCTTTTTCTTCATCAGTTAATTTAGAATCATCTTCTTCATTATCTTTTGCCTCTTGCTTTTTAGCTTTATCATTTTTCAAAGCATTTTTAAAGCTGGCTTCGGAAAAGATATCATTTTTCTTTTCTAAAACTTCTACTTTGGATTGCAAAACTTCAACATCTGGGGTGATTCCTTCGCCCTGGATTGATTTGCCAGACGGGGTATAATACCGCGCAATAGTCAAATGAATTGCGGTACCATCACCAAACGGCTTTTGTTGTTGAACGCTTCCCTTGCCAAACGATTGACTGCCCATAACCAATCCACGTTTATTATCTTGGATCGCGCCGGCAACAATTTCAGACGCGGATGCAGATCCATGATTTATTAACACAACAATTGGTTTACCGTGCGTTAAATCACCCGGTTTTGCCATGCTGCGATCAATATCTTCTTTGTCACGACCACGGGTTGAAACAATTTCACCACCATCTAAAAAAGCATCTGAAACATCAATGGCCGCAATCAAATATCCACCCGGATTATTACGAACATCTAATACATAACCAATAACTTTCTTTTTTTCTAATTTACCAATTGCTTCTTTTAATTCTTTGGATGTCTTGGCACCAAAGTCAGAAACACGAATATATCCGATCTTTTTATCATCGCCTTTGGCATCAAATTTAATTGATTTAACCTTGATTACATCACGGGTAAGTGTAAGCGTTTTGGGATCGCCACGTTCTTCTGGAACAATGGTCAACTTTACCTTAGTTCCTGGGCGCCCTTTCATTTTCTTTACTGCTTGATTCAAAGACAAATCAAAAACTTGTTGTCCATCTATATGGGTTATATAATCTCCCGCCTTGATTCCCGCACGGTACGCAGGGGTATCATCAATGGGGGAAATAACCTTGATTGCACCCTTGTCCGATGTAATTTGAATTCCAACGCCACCAAAGCTGCCCGAAGATTTATCATCAAAATCTTTTAAATCATCAGCATTCAAATAAGAAGAATGAGGATCCAGTTCCACCAACATACCATTCATCGCCGCTTCTAACATTTTCTTTTCATCAACTTCTTCTACGAAATTTTCACGGGCTGTTTCAAATACCAATGCGAATTTTTTCAATTGCTCGTAAATTTCTGCGTCTGTAAGATGTTTGATTGGTGCTTTCTTTTCAGCGGCTGTTACACCAAAAATAACAACAAATGATAATAAAAATAAAATCAAAATCTTTTTCATGAAAATCCCCTTTTCCACCAACAAAATCTAGCAAAAAAAAATCCCCCACGCAAGGGGGGATTTTATTTGGAAAACTTTCTATCCAAATTTTGGAAACTTTGTATTAAATTCTGCATAAACTTTACTTTTTCTAAATTATTTTTTGTACCTTTTTCCGTTTCTGTATTTGGTCGTAAATCATCTGACGCCTTAATAAAGCGTTTTAATAATACTATAATTATTCTATTTTTCATTATAGTTTGTAATTCAGAAGAATCGAGGCCAGGCATTTTATATTTTCTTTGAACGTGGAACTTTTTATAAATTTCGTAAACCGATTTACAAATATCCAGTTCTATTTGTAAGGGAGCAAAAATATCACGATAAATAAATTCATAATTTGCTTCTGCAAAGTCTATAAAAGATAGCTTACTGGTGTCCTTATTATAAAGTACATTCCCTGCATTTAAATCCCCATGTGACCATGCTTTCATAGTTTTATACTCAAATTGATTTATTTGATTTTTAACTTTAATCATATATCTAACATCATTTATTTCAAACCAATCTGACATTTTACTTTCTACAAAGTTTTCAAATCTAGGAAATTTTATTTCTGAAGTTATTTTATGATTTACAACTTCCTTTGTGGGCTTCAATTCGTTCATATCTACCAAGAAACTTGATAATCCATTTACAATTTCAAACTGTTGACGACGGGTCAAAGTTCTGTATAATTCCTTAGTTAATGGTTCTCCAAGAGCACGTTCTTCAAGAACTTGATACTCATCATCATTAATATAAACCATTCTTGGAATATTATAGATTGGATTTCCAACAGCATGAATTTCATCAATCGACCGCTTCGTCTTATGTTGTTTAGTAAGCCATCTTTCCTGGGCTTCTTCTCCAAAGTTTGGTAAGGGACGTTTCAAAACAAACCCATCGCCATAATAAACAGCGTAAGTCTCGCGACCATGATTTTGCAATTTTCTAATTTTCATACCAATAAATATAGCGCATTAATATTATTTGTCAAGTTGCAAATTTTGTCTAATCTTATAAAACCCTAGAAAAAATGAAAAAATTATAAAAATCCCCACGTAAAGGGGGGATTTATTTAGAATTTTTTTCTTTCGTTTTATTAATAAAATTTGCAACTTGATCCTGAAATCCGGCAAAAGTAGATGAATTTATCCAATCATATACCCTATTTATACTAAGTTTTTCAAGATCTACTATTTCACCATCAAAAAGATGCAGCTTACTGTGGTGTTTCCAAACGCATTTCATTAAATCTTTATTTATATCTTTATGAACTTGATTATTTTTAAAGTCTTTTTTCAAGCGAATTGATCGCATGGCCATTTTCATAATATCTTTTTCGTATTCACTATTTAACATGGATTCAAACGCCAAATTCCATACAAATTTATCGTCTTCCCCAACCTGTGGTATTTTATTTTTTAATTTTGTTCTGATAAGGGGATGCAAAGTAAGCATGCTTTTTTCCCATTTACCTGTTTTCTTTAACATAGTTACAGCATTATAAATTTCCACAGCATGGGCCGATATTTCATTTAACACATGAAAAACCAAGTAATCTTTTGCTGAAAAATCAGAATTATCTATTTGTTCATTATGCCAATGCTGTAATTCGTGGGATTCTATGATTGGAAACAAAGAATCATAATTTTCCGAAACATTATATAAATGAGAATCTTTATCTGAATCTGTCATCCAAACTGGAACAAAATTAAAAATTTTATTTGATCCACCCTCATAATCAGCATAATAAAATTGGTTGTCTTTTGAAAAGACAGGTACCTCACGATTTATTACTTCTGGACGTGGCCTTTTGTGCAGTACAAATTTCCCCTTTGAAAAACTTTGTTTTTTATCTTTCATATTTTATGGCTCTTTGAATAATTTTGCGGGATTAATCGCTTTAGTCCCACGGCGCAGTTCCAAATACATTTCCGCGCGACCATCTGGCATACGGCCAATTGGCTCGCCCGCCAATACATCTTGGCCCAATAAAACATCCGTTGTCGCAAGTCCCGTTAAAACAGAATAATACGAATTTTTATGCGAAAGAATTATCACACGACCATTTTTACGAAAATCATCTGCGAATTCGACGCGACCATCTGCGGGCGCGGTTACCAATGCATTGCTGCGTGTCTTTATCAACCAACCATCCGATACCAATCCTAATGGGGATTTTTCGCCGAATCGCCGCAGCATTATACCAGATACCGGTGAACGCATTTTACGCCAACTGAAAGAATCATCGTCTGAAACATCACCCTGGGACAAACCCGCCGTCAATTCAGACAAGCTTTTTGCGCGAACCGATAAATCACGCAATTTTTTCTGTAATTCATATTGCTTGGATTTTAATTTTTCATTTTGTGCCGAGCGTGTACGCATCAATCTGTCCAAATAAGTTTTATCTTCGGCATATCTTTTTGCGGTTTTATCCAGCTTTTCTTGCTGTTCTTGTTTAGCATCTCTAATTTTTTCCAGCTCGGTAATTTTTTCTCCGGCTGATTTTATTTCAGAATCAAAACTGTCTGAAATACCCGTAAGCAAAGCCGAGGTCAAAATATATTCATGGGTATCAGATGCTGAAAACGAAGGATTTCCAGAAACAGTCACCAATCCCGCCGCCGCTTCGGCCAACCGCCCCTGATTTGTAGCAATTGACGCCAACAAATCATCACGACGTGCGTCCAGACTTTTTATCTTATTTTTTATTTCATCGCGTTTAATTTCAATTTTATTCAAACTTTCGGCCGCGCCCACCAATTGATTTTTTGTTTTTTCAACTTGTCGGTCAGATGTTTTTACTTGCTGCTCTATCTTTTTATTTTGTTGTTCTACCTGGGTGATTTGTTTTTTTACGGCGGCCAATTCATTTGACCCCGCATATGCAGAGTCAAAAATACAAAAACAAAAAATTAAAAAATAAAGGTATTTTTTCATTTAGTTAATATTTTCAAGAAAGTCTTTTTACCTTTTTGAATCATAATTGAATCCGCAGGGGCAACCATAAAATCTTTATCTGTAATTTTAACCCCGTCCAGTTGAATCCCGCCCTGCTCGATTGCACGACGCGCTTCGGATTTAGATGGCACAATATCGGACTGAACCAAGAAATCAACGATATTAACCGCAACTGGCATCGTCATTTTTTTTGTCGGCACCGCCGATGAATCCGCACCACCACCGAACAAAGCATTTGCTGCTTCAACCGCTTCAGTTGCCAATACTTCACCATGAATTAGTTTTGTAACTTCGTATGCCATTTTTTTCTTGGCCGCGATAATATCGTTTTTACAGATATCTGTAATTTCTGCCATTGGAACATCTGTAAACAATGCCAATAGAGTTTTCGCATTTTCATCCGGCATATTGTAAAAATACTGATAAAAATCAAACGGGGTTGTTTTATCACGCGCAACCCATAATGTTCCCTTTTCCGTTTTTCCCATTTTTTTACCGTCTGTCGTCATCAACAGCGGCGCAGTTAAACCGTATATTTCCCCCGACTCTTTGCCATCGGCTATATTTTTCTTTCTGAATAATTCTGTACCGGCAACAATATTCCCCCATTGATCACTGCCTCCGATTTGCAAAACACAATCATTTGATTCATTTAAATGCACAAAGTCATACGCCTGCATCGGCATGTATGCCATTTCCAAAAATGTCAGACCGCCATTTTCACGACGACGTGCATATGCTTCGGACGCCAGCATAGTATTCACATTAAAATGAACACCAACCAAACGCATAAAATCAACATAAGAAAACTTATTTATCCAATCGGCATTATTTACAAATTTTGTTTCAGGCAAAACAAAACGGCGTGCCAGCGTTTCCACTTCGGCCAAATTATGCGCAACTTGCTCTTTGGTCAGCATTTTACGCATATCGGATTTTCCGGTCGGATCACCGATCAGTGCGGTTGCGCCACCAATTAAAATAATTGCCTGATGCCCCGCATTTTGCAAATGGCGCGCCATACGCAAAGCAAAAAAATGCCCGATATGTAAAGAATCCGCAGTCGGATCAATCCCGACATAAAAAGTTATTTTTTTATCGCTGTTCAACAAATTTTTTATCTGTTGTGGGTGGGTCATATCTTTGACGAACCCACGCTCTTTCAACATATCAAATAATTTCTGTGTCATTTTTATATCCCTTTTATTGCCAAGACTTTCTTTAATGGAAATAGTATCATAATCAATGCCCCAAGGCAAACAAGCATTGTTATTGTAATCCCAAAATTATCCAGCATAGGCTTTGCCAGAATCATCATTGTTCCTGTTATACCTGTACTGAACATAGAATTAATAGATAATATTGTTCCGCGTTCATCAGATTTTATCTTATTATGAATATAATCTTTAAAAATCAATGCCGCCATTGTTTGGGTTGCTGGAATTATCGCAACAAATGCACTGATCGCATAAACAAATGCCATATTACCTGCAGAATTAACCGCCAGTATCATAAAAACAAATCCAGCCATCAATAACCCAACACAAAAAAACAAAAGCTTTCTAACCCCAAATAATTCTTTGGCTTTATGTGATATTTTTGAAAAGACTGCCCGGCTGCCCTGATTTATCCCGACAAACAATCCAAATAATGCAATTGGAACCATTGCTGCCGTCATCATCGGCTGCAAAGCCCAAAACATAATCAGGGTAAATCCACCATAAATTGCTGGAAATGTCATCAGCCATTTAATTTCTGGATGTTTAACCGACATTTTCACAAGCCTCATTAAATCACGCCAAGGGCTGGTTTCAGGGGCAACTTTACGACGAACCTCTTGTAGTTCTGGTAATCTTGCTATTAATATCAGTCCTAAGAATGCTGCAGCCGCTTCTATTGCTAATAATAAATCAACACTGAATGCAAATATAACTCCACCGACCAAGGTTGCAATAAATGTAGAGGTTTGTGCAAAAGTACGAATACTTCCACTTTCTTTCAAATACTGATTTTCTTTATTCATACGTTTTAATAAATCAAATGTGTACGCTTCACCTGTGCCGGAAAATAACGCCGCCGCCATACCTAAGCCTGCTTCGCATAATAACGCACCCCAAAAACCATTCGCCCAAAATAACCAAAACATTGATAAAAATTGAATTATTGCCCCAATTAACAGTATTTTTTTACGTGAAAATACATCTGCTAAATAGCCAGATGGTATTT
Organism: Alphaproteobacteria bacterium; assembly: GCA_041673665.1. GTDB lineage: Bacteria > Pseudomonadota > Alphaproteobacteria > Rs-D84 > Rs-D84 > WRCA01. Next base: position 20,292 of record JBAYXF010000009.1, read on the forward strand.
CAAACAAAAAAGATACCAAGCGAAATATCCCCTAAATTAAAAAGAAATCGCCAACAGAAACATTCTTGCCCTGGTACAACAAAACTATGACTGGAATGATAGGCATAAAATAAATAAATGCCTCTGACCATTTTAATATGTTCAATGAAGTTTTATCAGATATACTTTTCATAGTTTAATTCTCTTTTTATTTTAACATATTTACTGTTAAAAGTTTTATATTAATCACAAAAAAATCGCGCTTGCGCGCGATTTTTTATTTTAACATCTTGGCTACTTCATCTGCCAGATTGTCATCGCGCTTTTCTATACCTTCGCCTAACAAGTAATAAGCAAAGCTGGTCAATTTTACACCTGCGTCTGCCGCAACTTGTTTAATAGTTTTAGATGGGTCCATTACAAATGGTTGTTCTTCTAGAACAGACTCGCCATAATATTTTTGAATACGACCGGCAACCATCTTTTCAACAACTGCTTCGGGTTTATTTGCTGTTGCGCCAGATTCAATAAAGACTTTCTTTTCACGTTCAACTGATACAGGATCAACATCATCAATTGTCATAAATTCTGGTTTATTTGCAGCAATATGCATTGCGATTTTTGGACCAATTTCGTCAGCACCCGCTTTATCACCGTCCAATGCAACAACTACACCGATTTGTCCCATACCTGGAACCAGTGCGTTATGAATATAAGAATAAACATGTTGTCCATTAACCTTTGTGATTCTGCGCAGGTTCATGTTTTCACCGATTGTTGCAATTGTTGCAGCAATATCGTCTTTGACAGCATTCATTGTTGCGTCAAAATCGCCATCCAATTCCAATGCTTTGTTTGCAACATCAGAAACCAATTTTTGGAATTTTTCATTTTTTGCAACAAAGTCTGTTTCTGCATTCAATTCAACAACACAGCCCATGCCATCACATTTAACAACGGTGACCAAACCACTGGATGCAACGCGGCCTGCTTTTGACGCGGCCTTTACAATACCTTTTTGACGCAACCAATCGGCAGCAGCCTGGACGTCGCCATCATTTTCCATCAATGCTTTTTTACAATCCATCATACCCGCGGATGTTTTTTCACGCAGCTCTTGAATTAATTTTGCTGTAATTTCTGCCATAATTATTCACCTTTTTCTTCTAATTTTTCAGCCAATTTTTCACGACGAGTTTCGCGTTGTTCGCTGGCTTTTGATTTCAATTTTGCTTCTTTTTCTTTGGCTTCTTCTTCTATTTTTTCGCCTACATCTGGAATCATATCATCAGATACGACTTTCTTGCCCTGGGCGCCACCCAAACGTTTTTCAATACCAGATACAATCGCATCAACAAACAAATCACAATACAACTGAATCGCACGTGCAGCATCATCATTCCCAGGTATTGGATAATCAACCAATTCTGGGTTTGCATTTGTATCTGCAATTGCAATTGTTGGAATATCCAAAACTTTTGCTTCGCGAACTGCGTTCATTTCGCGTGGCATATCAATAATAACAACCGCCTGAGGTGTACCATGCATTTCCAAAATGCCGCCGAAAATTTCGCGTAATTTTCCAGATTCTTTTTGCATTACACCAACTTCTTTTTTGGTCAAACCCAATTTTTCAAAGTTTTCAATATCTGCTTCCAGCTTTTTCAAACGACGAATCGATTGAGAAACTGTTGACCAGTTAGTTATCATTCCACCCAACCAACGGTTGTTAACATAAAATTGTCCGCAACGTTCTGCAGCATCTTTTACAATATCTTTGGCTTGATATTTTGTTGCAACGAATAAAACCTTGCCACCTGCCGCTGTAATTTTTTCCAGCGCATCCAAAGCACGGTAAAGCATTGGCGCAGTTTTATTTAAGTTAATAATATGAATTTTATCTTTGACCCCGTAAACATAAGCCCCCATAAGTGGGTTCCAACGACGAGTATGATGACCGAAATGAACACCGGCTTCCATCAATTGTTTCATGGTAAATTTTGGCAATGCCATAGTTTTGCTCCTTAATAGTGCAATCGCAAAACAAGTATAAATAAATTATAAATCTTTTGCGTTTCTGTTGTTTCCTTGATCTTTTCCGGTACACCCAAATATGGGACAGAAACTTGGAAAAAATCTGTGTTTTTACGCAGCTTTTCAACCGCGCGTAGCGCGAGTATAAAATATTTTATTTAGATTTGCAAGAGAAAACGACAGGCTGGGGATTATTTCCCCAACCTTTATTCTTCTTCGCCTTTGTTTTCAGGCTGATGAATTTCAACATCACGTGTCATAGCAAAGAATTTGTCCGCGCGCATTTTTGGTAATTGATCCGCTGGAATTTCTTGCAATTCCTTTATATTCTTTACAACCGATTTAGCCAACATTTCCATTGTTGTTTGCCAATCTGTGTGTGCGCCCTTGCTGGGTTCTTTGATAATTTCATCAATTGCACCAACCGCTGCCAAATCCCGAGCCGTTAACTTCATAGCTTCCGCAGCAACATCTTTGAACTTGTTATCTTTCCATAAAATGGTCGAGCAAGATTCTGGTGCAATAACAGAATAAATAGCATTCTCTAGCATTAATACACGATCCCCTGTTGCAATTGCAATTGCACCACCGGAACCGCCCTCGCCCACATTAACTGCTACAAACGGGGTCGCTACAGCTAAACCAGTTGCAATACTGGCCGCAACCGCCTGGGATTGACCACGTTCTTCTCCTTCGCGTCCGGCAAATGCGCCAGATGTATCAAATAAGGATATTAACGGCAAAGTAAATTTTTCTGCCAATCTCATTAAACGTTGCGCTTTGCGATAGCCATCCGGATTAGGCATCCCAAATCGATATTTTTGACGAGTGGTTATATCACGCCCTTTTTCCTGACCAATAATTACTGATGGGATTCCACGGAAATAACAAATCCCCCCCTGCATTGCCGGATCCTCGGCAAATAATCTATCCCCAGCCAAAGGGGTCCAATCTGTCGTCAATCCACAAATATAATCCAGGAAATGGGGGCGATTTTCATTACGTGCCAATAATACTTTTTCATATGCACCCTCTGCCGCCATTTTCGATTTAGCTGTTTTTGACTTAGCTGGTTTTGATTTAGATTTACTGTGTACAGTATATTTTGGTGTATCAATTAAGATTGGCTCTACTTGTTTTACAGGCTGTTTTGTTAAAATACGCAAAATTGATTCTAATTCACCTTTTAAATGTTTTCTTGTTGATACAATATCAACCATCCCATGTTCATACATAAAGTCAGCAGTTTGAAAATTAGATGGTAATTTCTCACGCATGTTTTGTTCGATAAGTCGCTTACCAGCGAAACCGATTCGGGCCCCTGCTTCGGCAATATGAATATCCCCCAGCATAGCGAAAGATGCCGTTACACCACCAAAGGTAGGATCCGCCAAAACAACAATGTATGGCAATTTTGCAGCATGAAGTTTGTTTACCGCCGCGGTCGTACGTGCCATCTGCATCAAGGATAAAATGTTTTCCTGCATACGTGCACCACCAGATGTAGTGATCATTACATAAGGGTGCTTTTTTTCAATTGCATGTTCAATTGATGCAATAATTCCGTCCCCCACACTGCGTCCCATAGACCCCAACATAAAATCAGGATTCATAACCGCAATTGTTGTATCAATACCACTTATTTTACCATCGGCCGCAGTTAAAGCATCCGAGCGACCAGTTTCTTGTCTGGCCTCGGCCAAGCGTTCTTTATAAGGAACCCTGTCACAAAAATTTAATGGATCATCGGATGTAACCGGCAATTTCAAAAGTGTCCAATCATTGTTATCAAACAACAAATCAAACCGCTGTTTTGGTGTCATTGAAAAAGCATGCCCACATTTCGGACAAATATAAGAATTATCTTTATAATCTTTATAATAAACCAACTTTCCACAGGATTGACACTTTATCCACATCAACTTTTTCACACGATCATATTTTTCGCGTTTACGACTTTTAATACCCGGTGCTTTTAATTTCCACATTTATGCCTCGTTCATTTTTTTTATAAGTTCCGGACTGGCGCGGAACAAAATTGTTTTGCGACTGGGCAGATGCATTTTCTGTCCCGTACGCGGATTAGTTGTTGTTTTAGGCGCATGAGTTCTGGACTGGAAAGAACCAAATCCACGAAGCTCTATACGATCACCATTTGATAATGCATCTGCCAAACGTTTTGATACACAATCAATCATTGCCGCCGAATCTGTCGCCGGCATATTATTAAACTTTACTTGAATAGAACGAACTATATCTGAACGTTTCATTTTTTTCCCCGGGTTATATTTTTTTTTACCAAAGCATAGCAAAGGCAACTGGCGGACAGGGAGGGATTTGAACCCTCGATACCCTTGCGGGTATGCTTGATTTCGAGTCAAGTACGTTCAACCGCTCCGCCACCTGTCCAAAGGAGTATAATTATACAAAAATTGATTTTATTTGCAAGTTTTAAGAAAAATTAAAATATCGCTTGCAACAACATATACTTTTTTTATAAACTTGGTGTTGTTAGAGAGAATATAGAATATGAAATATATTAAATTTACAGCGTTTTTATCTTGCTTGTTCTTTGCTTGTACCAATGCTTTTGCAGCAGACGAAGTAATACAGATTGACCTTACTTGGGGGTCATATTTTGGCTCGCCATCAACATTTTATATGAACAAGACGCAACAAAAATTCTGCTATGAATCTACTTGTGATACTATCTTAACTCAATTATCTGAACTACCGACCAGCACAAACCCTTATGTTGGAACTGTAGTTAACGGATTTCCATTAATTGATAGCAGTGGCCAAATACTTATTAGTGATTATATGTTTAATTTTGATATCACTGACTCAATATATACTGCTAAAAATTTATTCAAATCCAATCAAAATACTGAACTTCATTTTACTGGAACTAATGCCATCCCCAGTTACATTACTATGAATGCGGCTACTCCATCATGGATGAATCCAGAAACTGGAAATCAAATTTTTAAATTAGCTGCTGTACCTACATCTCCAGGTAAAAAGTTCCTTGCTTTTTCAACTACATCAAATCTTGCTGATGATGGTTCATTGATTGTAATTGATGGGTATGGAAACATTCTTTCTTTTGCAGAATCTTTATCTGGCAATATATCTTTATACGCATTATGGGAAAATGTTGCTATAATATGTAAAGCTGGTGAATTTCTACCAAAACAATCCGATAAATGCCAAGTTTGTAATATAGGAAGTTGGTGTCCTGGTGGGGATTTTTATCTATCAGAAACCGGAGATCAAGGAACAAATCGTTGCGGGGATGGCCAAACCTCTTTACAGGGCTCGGACAGCGCGGATGATTGTTTTGCACCAACTACAGTAACATGTCTTCCAGGAGAATACTTGCCTCAGGGGGCTTCAAAATGTTCATCGTGTCTGGAAAATAATTGGTGCCCAGGTGGAACATTTTCTAAATCAACTTATAATCAAGGCGCAAACAGTTGTAGCGAAGGGATGATTTCACCATATGGCTCATCAAGCATTGATAATTGCCGCACACCCGCAACGGTAATTTGTTCTCCAGGCCAATTTCTACCTGCAAACTCAACCTGTCAGGTATGCCCTGATTATCACTGGTGCCCGGGTGGAACTTATACGGAATCCTATCAGCAAGCACAAGGAATAAACTGGTGCGGCATTGGCCTGTATTCTTCCAGCGGTTCAGATAGTGCAGATGATTGTAAAATGCTTGAAACAATCCTTTGTAACCCTGGTAATTTCTTGAAAGCTGGGGCCACATCATGTTCATCGTGTCTGGCAAATAATTGGTGCCCAGGGGGAGATTTTTATCAATCTGATTATGAACAAGGTTTAAACAAATGCCTAGAAGGAACTGTTTGTAATTTTGGACAAATGGAAGAAAGTAGCTGTCATACACCAACAACAATTACCTGTTCTGCAGGAAATTATCTGTATTATGGCAAATGTGAAAAATGTCCTAAAGACACATGGTGCCCAGGTGGAGATTTTACAGAAACATATACTAGCACAGAGGGATTAAACAAGTGTTCTAGTGGGGAAACTTCTCCAGAAGGTTCAGACAGCGCAGATGATTGTAAAATGCTTGAAACAATAAACTGCCCTGCAGGTACTTGGTTACCCGCGTTTTCAAGCAATTGTAATATTTGTTCAAAAAATTATTGGT
>JBAYXF010000010.1:0-23508 GCA_041673665.1 Alphaproteobacteria bacterium
ATGACTATACAGATAATTATACAATATTGGCAGCAGGTAGATCTTTGACTTATAATATACCTAAGAGTACAACAATAAATGGTTCTTTAAGAAAAGGATCATACATAGCAGTTATAAAGGGTAAAAATCATAAGATTACTTCGGCAACTATTATAACACAAACAAAATTTAATAAATTGCAAAAGGAAAGGAATTAAAACTGTATAATTTTTTTTCGGCAAAAGAAAAAGGTAATTATAATATTGGGTAATAATGACCTGGCATAAAATAATTTCCGTCAAGCTCAGTTTTCTTGGGAAAACTTACAAAATAAAATGCGAAGACGGGGAACTTTTCAAGAAGGTTCCATCAAGATATTTATACGGCAAGCCGATTGTCGGTGCGTTTATACGCATAAAAGCGAATATGTTTTTAGGGGTTCGATACGAGATAATGCTGAATCAAATGCAAAGGGATTTAATTTTAAAAGAATTCTCGAAACATTTGGTTGTTTTAACACCGGACGAAATAGTTGAAATGGTTGATATTTTAAGAAGCCTGGAAAAACCGAAATCGTCCATAGATAAAAAAATTATTAAACAGACAGGTAATGAGTATATTCAAAAAACAGAGTTATGGGATAGCGGAGAAAAATTTAAAACATCTGCTATAACGCAAATAGCTAGTAATCAAAAAAGTATATAATGCATTTTAATATTTTGACTATTTTTCCAGATATGTTTCCCGGCACGCTTGGTGGTGGTGTTGTTGGACGTGCATTGGAAAATAAAATTTGGTCGTATGATATTGTAAACTTGCGCGATTTTGGTATTGGAAATTACAAAGCGGTTGATGACGAACAATTTGGTGGTGGTGCCGGTCAGGTTATGATGGCTGAACCTATTGCAAATGCTTTGGATTCAATAAAAAAGCCTGGAAAAATAATTTATTTTTCACCACGGGGACAGGTTTGGAATCAAAAAATGGCGCGGGAATTTGCGAAAGAAGAACAAATAACTTTGCTTTGTGGTCGGTACGAAGGTATAGACCAAAGGGTCATAGATCAGTATGAAATCCAAGAAATAAGTATAGGCGATTATATTTTATCTGGTGGGGAAATAGCTACGCAGGTTTTTATTGACAGTTGCGTTCGCTTATTGGATAATGTGGTGCATGGCGGCGCAGAAAGCGTTGGCAATGAAAGTTTTGAAATCGGGGGGTTGGAATGGCCGTTGTATACCCGCCCGTCAACATGGCGTGGACAAGATGTCCCAGAAGTCCTGTTGTCCGGTCATCACGGCAATATAGAAAGATGGCGGAAAACCAAGTCGGACGATATAACCAAAGAACGTCGTCCAGATTTATTAAAGGAAAAGTAAAATGAACATCATTAAAAAAATTGAAAAAAAACAAATGGAAAAATTAACAGCGGACAAGAATATTCCAAATTTCAAAGCCGGTGATACATTAAAAGTGTATGTAAGAATTAAAGACGGCGATAAATTCCGTACCCAGGTATTCGAAGGCGTGGTAATTGCTCGTGATGGCAATGCATCTTTTACAGTTCGCAAAGAATCCTATGGCGTTGGTGTTGAACGTAAATTTCCATTACATTCTCCAGCGGTAGAAAAAATAGAAAAAATTCGTATTGGTAAAGTGCGTCGTGCTAAATTATTCTTCTTGCGTAAATTGTCCGGTAAAAAGGCCCGTATCGTGGAAGATTTGGCTGCGACTGCTGCTGAAAAACTGGAAAAATAATTTTACAAGTGATGAACAGCAAACAAATGAAAAAAACAAACAAATATTTTATAAAAATATATGCGTTATTGTTTGCTGTTCATTGCGGATTATTTTTATCAACAAATTCATTTGCCGATGATATTGCAACAGATGAATTTGTAAATAAAGATACTGCGATTGTACGCGTTATGAACAAAGCGGCAGGCAAAGCTCAAACTATGTCTTTGCCAGTCGGTAAAATATCAAAGATTGAGAAATTATCTGTTCGGGTTCGTGCTTGTAAACAAACTGCGCCCTATACTGCTGAAAATTTTTATATGTTTGCTGAAATTGAAAAAAACGGAAAACGTGTTTTCAGTGGATGGATGGACAGAAATGAACCAGGTGATAATCCATTGCAAGATGCTGATTATGATTTGTGGTTATTGCGTTGTGAATAAAGGGATAAAAAATGAAAATTATAAAATCTAATTTAAAATTAGTTGTTGGTATTTTAGCCTTAGTGTTATCGGCATCGGTATTTTTTATCGCTATGAAATCGCAAAGTAATATAGAAGAAGGAAATCTTCGTGCATGGTTATCTGCGTCTGATGCGCGTCGTGCCGCGGCGGTTGAAATTCTTACTGGGACCACGGAAAACTCAGATTTGATGGTTGCATGTATAACTAAAATGGCATCAATGTCAGACTCTGGTAGGGTAAAAGTTGTTGATGCGGCATCGTTATGTTCTGTTGGTATAGAACTTCGCAGCAACAATGATGAAGAATAAAAAATTACTTTGTTTGGGTATTGAATCTTCTTGTGATGAAACAAGTGCTGCAATCGTCAGCACAGATCGTGAAATTTTATCCCACATAATTTATTCCCAAATTCCAGAGCATCAAAAATATGGTGGTGTTGTGCCAGAATTGGCAGCGCGCGCGCATGTTTTAGCTATAGATGAAGTTGTTCAAAAAACTTTGTCTGATGCGAATAAAACAATTTCTGATATTGATGTTATTGCTGCAACGGCTGGCCCTGGCCTTATTGGTGGTGTTTTAATTGGTTGGGAATTTGCGGTTGCTTTGGCACAAGCAACTGGTAAACCATTGGTTGCGATAAATCATCTAGAAGGTCATGCACTGGTGCCGCGTCTTACAAACAATGTTTCTTTCCCTTATTTATTAATGTTGGCATCTGGTGGACATTCACAAATTTTGTTGGTGCGTGGTGTTGGTGATTATGAAATAATTGGACAAACATTGGATGACAGTGCCGGCGAAGCATTTGATAAAGTTTCTAAAATGTTGGGACTGGGTTATCCAGGGGGACCAATTATTGATAAGCGCGCAAAGCTTGGGGATAAAAACGCATTTAAATTTCCGCGCCCATTGTGTGATAAACCCGGGTGTGATTTTTCTTTTAGTGGTATAAAAACATCGGTCAGAAATCAAATAACAAAAACCAAAGAACAAACAGAAGAATTTAAAAACAATATTTGTGCTTCGTTCCAAGAATCAGTTGTTGATTGTATTATAAATCGCCTGCAAAATGCTTTGAATGATTCACGTGTAATTAATGCCGAACCAAAAACAATTGTTGTTGCGGGTGGTGTTGCAAAGAATTTGGCAATACGTGCCGCGATGGAAAAACTAGCCATTGATTCTGGTATGGAATTTGCTGCGCCTACATTAAATCTATGTACTGATAATGGCGCAATGATTGCCTGGGCCGGGATTGAAAATTATCTGGCTGATCGCATAGTTCGCGAGCCAACTGCTCCCCGCCCCCGCTGGCCATTAATGGAGTTATAACTCATGAAAGATAAAATTAAACTTCATAATATTGCAACACAAAAGCTTGTTTCCCAAGCCAAGAGTTTTAATTTACCAAAATTTAATAACAAGTCATTTCCGAAAATTGTAAAGAAAATACGAGATTCTTTCAAAGAATCTGAGACACATATTAAGCTTTTTGGGACGTATTTTATTGATAGTTCCTTTTCCGAAGGATTTTGTATGCACGCTACATATTGTTTATATAAAAATTGTGGCGAAGATAAATATTGGATAATTAAGAGAGATTCAGATCATTGGTGGTTAATATATAAACAAACAAATGAAGCTTTTGATATATCTTACGATCAGTTTTTATTTCCGTATGAATATGAACATGGTAAGGTAGAGCAAAGAATAGGTAAAGATAAGGAATTTACAGAATCTATGCAACGAAGTGCATTTCTTTTAAGTAAATGTGCAGGTATTTAAATTAATGTGAAAATTATTTATTTTGCTTCCGCTGGCCATTGATCGAACTTTGATATTTGACAGATTATTCGAATATGTTAAAATGGTAAATTATGCTTCCCGAAAAAGAAAAATTTTATGAAGCCGCTACAAAAAAATTAATCAAACAGATTGATGACTTTAATTTGGAGAAGTTGGCACGTATAAAAGCAAAGAATTTTGTTCTTTTGTTTCGTGATAGTTTTAAACTTCCAGAAGTTAAACATGTGGTATTTTATCCGGATTTAGGCGAAGATATGAAAGCTCTTACCTATGATTCCGATGCTTTTTGTAAAATCTCCTATGCATATGAAAAGCTTATGCCAGAGTGCAAATTTGATTTGTATTATATTAATGATATATGGACTTTTGGCCCCCATCATTATTTAGTTCATAAGCCGACAAAGCTTGTTTTTGATTTAACATTTGACCAATATAAACATGTTGGTATAGATATTCCGTATGATATGGGAACTAAAGTAATAGAAAATCCGAAAGATTATGAAATTGCGTATCGTTTCGCTGATGCCATAGGAATAAAAATAGATAGATAAATATGCAAAAGCCAGAGTCTCTTGTTCAGCCAGATATGATTTTCAGCGTGTCTGATGCGTCAGCTTTGTTAAAAGGCGTTGTGGAAACTGCTTTTTCACAAATTCGTATTCGTGGTGAATTATCCCAGATTACGCGTGCTTCCAGCGGGCATGTCTATATGACTGTCAAAGATGCGGGCGCAGCAATAAATGCAATTATTTGGCGTGGAACGCCCTTGCCTTTTCAATTGGTTGATGGGTTAGAGGTCATCGTAACCGGTAAATTTACAACCTATCCAGCGCGCAGCAATTATCAAATTATTGTTTCAGAAATTGAAATGGCCGGAGTCGGCGCGATTTTGAAAATGCTGGAAGAGCGGAAAAAGAAATTAGCGGCCGAGGGTTTGTTTGATGAATCGCGAAAGCAAGGCTTGCCTAGATTTCCATCGGTAATTGGAATTGTAACCAGTCCAACAGGCGCCGCATTCCAAGATATTTGTAATCGTTTGCGTGAACGTTTCCCCGTCAAAGTTTTACTTTATCTCGCAACGGTTCAGGGAACAACTGCCGCAGCCGAGGTTGCCGCCGGTGTTAAATACTTTAACGATAAAAACAATGTAGATGTAATAATCGTTGCACGTGGTGGTGGTTCGCTGGAAGATTTATTGCCTTTTTCCGAAGAAGTTGTTGTTCGCGCGGTCGCAGATTCAAAAATTCCAGTTGTATCTGGTGTTGGACATGAACCAGATTGGATGTTGATTGATTTTGCGGCTGATTTTCGCGCGCCAACCCCCACAGGTGCTGCGGAAATAGTCGTCCCGACAAAGGTTTCATTGATCCAAGAAATAGAAACAATTTGGCACAGATTACATTCTAATTTTTCATCAAAGTTATTAAACGCTCGCGCACGTATAGATTCAATCTTAATAAAAAGTCCGCGTCAGTTAATTATGGAACAGCAACAGCGTTTGGATGATACTTCACGCACTTTGGGAATATTATATACAAATAAAATTTCTAAAATGCATCAATCTGTTTCTCATTTTGAACAAATGTTAAATTCACTCAGTTATAAAAACGTTTTAAACCGCGGATTTGCAATGGTTCGCAGTGGCGATAAAATTATAAGTCGCGCATCAGATTTCAAGCGTCCCGCACAAATAGAATTTGGTGATGGTGTCGTAGAGGTTTAATTTTTTATTAAAATTTTTGCAGTAGCAATAGATTCTTTTGTAATTTTATCACCGCTTATTATTCTGGCGATTTCATTTATACGATTTTCATCTTCTATTTTACAAACATTTGTAGTTGTTGTGTCTTTCGTTGATTTTTTTTGTATCAAGAAGTGTAAGTCAGCAAATCCGGCCACTTGAGCGGAATGAGTAATTACTAAAGCCTGACCATTTTTTGCAAGTCTAGCTAATCTTGCGCCAACTGCACTGGCGGTTGCTCCACTAATTCCTGTATCTACTTCATCGAATACAAAAATTTTTGCACCGGATTTATTCATTAATACTACACGTAATGCCAACATCAATCGTGCCAGCTCTCCCCCGCTTGCAATTTTATGTAATGGTGCAAATGGACTGCCTGGATTTGTTTTTATCATAAAAATGACTTCGTCACTGCCATTTGATGATGGGGTTGTTGGCGTAATTTCAACTTTGAAGTCGGCATGAGCCAATTTCAAGTCTGGAAACTCATTCACGATGGCATTACGCAATTTCACGGACGCGGCAATTCGTCCCTGGGTAATTTGGTTTGCTATCTTTTCATACTCAGATTTCCGCTGTTTTATGGCGGTTTCAGCCTTTTTGAATTCTACATCATAATTATCAATAGCGTTTAATTGCTCGGTCATTTCGTGTAATTTTTCTGGTAACGCATCCGCCATGATTTTATGCTTTCTTGCGACCGCACGGATGGCAAAAAGACGTGCCTCGATGTTTTCCAATGATTCAGTATCGGTTTCTATTGGTGATATTTTACTTTCAACATCTGATGCTATTTCTGCAATGTTATAAAGTGCATCAATTTGTCCCGCATAAGGATTCGGATCAGTTTTTATCCGCTGTAAAATATGTGCAACGCTAAATATTGTTTTATCTAGTCCATGAATTGCTGTATTTGCATCATTTAAAATAGCGGAATTTTTTTCAGCATCCATTAATTGTGCACGTCTGGTTGCTAATTCTTCTTCTTCCCCAGGAAGTGGATTTAATGCGGACAGTTCTTTGACATTGTGTTCTAAAAAGTCGCGTTCTGCCGCGCTACGATTTAATAATTCTTGTAATTCTTTTAGCTGTTTTTCCGCAGAATGCATAGCGTTATAGGCATTTTTTAATTGTGATAAATCGTATCCACCGAATTCATCTAATGCCGTAATGTGTGTTGTTGGGTCAAGCAAAGAATGATTCTCGAATTGACCATGAATTTCACAAAGTTCATCACCAATTTGTTTTAATATTTTAATACTGACTGGAACGTCATTGACCCACGCACGACTTTTCCCGTCCATGCCTAATGCGCGACGTAAAATAATTGTTCCATCAGATTCTATCCCCTGCTCGGATAAGATTTTCAGACTATTTGGACAATCAAACTCTGCAATAACTTGCGCATTTTCGCATCCATGGCGAACCAATCCGGTATCACTACGTGCACCCAAAGAAAGCGCCAAAGCATCAAGTAAAATAGATTTTCCCGCGCCGGTTTCACCGGTTAAAACATTTAATCCACGACCGAATTCCAGATTCAGTTTATCAATTAAAACGATATTAGAAATATGCAGGTTTGTAAGCATGTGAATATTATAAAATAAATAACCCTTATGATTCAACGACTTTTTCCAAGTCCCAATTGTTCAGCCACAGGATAAATCCCGATACTTTTTTATTCGGATAAGCAGTACGTAAAAGCGAGGCATAGATGTTCATAGTTTTTTCGTAATCTTCACGCCGCGCGCGGTTTGTATCGGTTTTATAATCTAAAAATAATATTGTATTATCTGGTCCAAAAGCAAGTCTATCTATTCGTTTGCTATAGAATTTGCCATTTATTGTACCGGCAATTGGGGCTTCGGCGCGACTGCCCTGTCCCCAAAATATTGATAATTCCGGATCGGATTTTATTTTCTTTGCAATATCATTATCATCTTCAAGTTTTAAAAATTGCAGCTGACGATGAATATCTGTGCCACGACCAGTTGCGATTTTTTCGCGGGATTTTTCTGATAAAAATTCAGCCATAGTCTTATTCATTTGAGACCAATATTTTTTCATTATTAATAACTGCGTCCGGCATGGATTGCATAATTTCCCAAAGCTTGGTATGCCACGAATTTGTTGGGGGATTTTTATTAACGCAAAAACCATAAATAAATAAATTATCGCGTGCTCGTGTCATTGCGACATACAGTAATCTCCAATATTCCTGTATTTTTTTATCCATATCTATATCAGCAGCTGTTTCCCAGCGCTTGGAATTATTGCTACGTGGTGACCAAAGCCAGCAATTATTTTCAATAGGAATAACCTTGTCATGTTTATCGTCTGGTGTTCGAATAGTATCAATCAAAAATACTGTTGGTGCTTCTAAACCCTTGCTGCTGTGGACGGTTGCAATACGAACCCCATCGGCAGCATTTAATTCACGTTTAATTTCGCTGCCACCCTCGATAAACCATTTTAAAAAGTGTTTTAATGTGCCGCTTTGAGTTCTTTCATAAGATAAACAAATTGTTAAAAATTCTTCTAGTGGTTCAATGATTTGTGTGCCCAGTGCCGCAATAATTTTTTCACGATTAGTATTTAAAATTTTCATAAAAAATGAATATGGTGCCAGTGTTTGCGCCCATTCACGTATTTGTTCCAATACGGTATAAATTTCTGGGTATTTTGTTTGTAAAACTTCGTAAACACTGACGTCTTTACCACGATTATTGCATACAGAATATAAATCATTCTCTGAAAAGCGGAATAGCGGGCTTTTAAGGGTGCAAGCAAGCGTATAATTATCCGAGAGGTCAATACACCAGCGGGTTAAGTTCATCAGGTCTATGACTGCTGGAAACTGCGGCAGGATAATTCTGTCGCTGCCGGCGACCGTTATGCTGCGTTTTTTTAATTCATTAATCAAAGGTGCGGCAAATGGTGCGCGACGTTGAACCAAAACCATAATGTCACTGGGGGAGGTCCCTGTTTTTATTAAACTTTCAATTTTATTAGCGATAGTTTTAATATATTCTTTACGTGCAATAGAACTGGTTTCTTCGGATTGTATAAGAGCATTTAATTCTAATTTTCCATGCGCTGTATCGCGAAAAACTTTATGATTGTGATTTATAAATCCATCTAAATGATTAAAGAAATAATCTACCGAGTTTAATATTGGTGCTGAGCTGCGAAAGCTTTGAGCCAATGGGATTTCCTGGATTACACGCAAATTGTTTTTTATTTGGGCATCAATTTCAGTTCTGGATGCGGCTAAAGCGTTCGGATCTGCGCCTTGGAATCCATAAATAGATTGTTTTGTATCGCCTACAACGAATAAAGAATGTGGATTTTCTTTGTCTCCATCAGTAAAAAAGTCGGTACTTAACGCTTTTAATATGTCCCATTGTTGGGGCGCTGTATCTTGGGCCTCGTCAACCAGTATATGATGCAAAGATAAATCCAATTGGGATAACACCCACCCCATATTAGATGGATTTGCAAAAAGCCGTTTCGTATAAAGAATCAAATCATCAAAATCCAGCAGGTTTCTGATGTTTTTCAATTCTTTATAAGTATTTGCAAATGCAAAGGATAGTTCAAACAAAGCAACAGTATCTTGGAATATTTGTTGATTACTATCATGTTGTGCCAATTCATAAACCCTGTCTTGTTCAACAATCAGATAATCTTTCTTGGACACATTGACGATTTTGCTGTTTTCAGACGTTAAATATGCCTTTTTATATTCTTCAAAATTTATAGTGTTATCAATATATTGTTTTGTTAGATTGACAATACTGATAAGGTATTTTGCCGGCTTTTTTGACGCATTTATTTCATTTTCTGTAATTTTAATGATTTTTTGCAGGTTTTGTGGTGAAATTTCGGGTTGTATGACTTTATCCAGTTCTAGATATTTTTTAGTTGTGTCAATGAATTGTTGTCTATATTTATCAATATTTTCAACTTCGAAAAATTGTTTATACTGGTTGGTCAGTATTCCCATCAGTTCATCCATGGAATGTTCGGATACTCGTCCAATTATATGGTTAAAAGCGTCCAAAACGGCCCCAGATGCGCTTGAATTTATAAGTTTTTCAAATGTATCATGTAATAAACGTCGTTGATCGGCATCAGATACCAGTTTCCAAGATGGTGATATGCCCGCTTCTAATGGGAATCTGCGCAGTATTTCTTCGCAAAAGCCGTGTATAGTTTTAATTTTTAAAATATCTGGATTATCTATGTAAGTGTAAAATATTTTACGGGCATGTTCTATGTCTTTATCGGTCGGAGATGTATTGTACGAAACGCCGATTAATATTTCGCGCAGAGTTTCATCATCTGCCATGGCCCATTTACGCAGTGCCCCCAAAATTCGATTGCGCATTTCGGATGCTGCGGCATTGGTATAGGTTAAGCATAATATTCCACTATATTCACCATCAGTTCTGAATAAAATACGCAGCAACCGCTGTACCAGAACACTGGTTTTACCCGTTCCTGCATTGGCCTGGACCCATACATTCAGACTGGGGTCGGATGCCGTTTTTTGTTCTGGGGATAATTCTTGTTTTTTCGCCATTTTTATATTGCTTTGATTCCTTTGATTGTAGTATAAATTTATCAGGAATTCAAGGAGTCTAATCATGTCAGAAAAACCACGTGTTACCCGTGCCGGAATGGGCATTATGGTAATGGATAAAGATGGTCGAGTATTGTTGGGACTACGTAATGATGATGCAGCAAAGGCCAGCAGTGAATTACACGGCGAAGGAACATGGACAATGCCAGGTGGAAAATTTGAATTTGGTGATGACTTGCTTTCTGGCGCTGCGCGCGAATTAAAAGAAGAAACAGATTTGGATTTAATTGATGCAAAAATCGCATCAATTACAAATGATAAATACGGGGATTCAGCGCACTTTATAACATTAGGTTTTTTAGCAACAAAGTGGAGCGGCGAAGTAAAAACAATGGAACCCGAAGAAATAATTCGGTGGGAATGGTTTTCTTTGGATGAATTGCCAGCGAAAATCTTTGCCCCATCGCGTAAAGTCATTGATAACTACCGCGCAAACAGATTAACCGGAGATTTATAAGAAAACTTTATATTATTTAACTAGACTTGGGTTTGGAAATTTTACTATGATTACAAAGCGATAATTGGAGAGAAAAAAAGTGGAAAGTTCAAATATTATTTTTATTGGTGCAGGAATTGCGGGTGCGTTGGCGATAATAGTTTCAGTTGCTTTATTTTTTGTATCGCGCAAATCTCAAAAAGCAATGGAATCAATGCTGTTGTTTTTGACCAAGCCTGAACGGGCAAAGATTCAGGATGCTGCCCGTGTTTTGCACATAGTAATGGCGGACGAAGTTGCAAAGATAGAATCATCATTTAAATCAATCCAGGATACTTTGTCTGATCAAATATTAAAAGCAGCCGCACTGGAAAAAGAATTAGGACAAAGAAATTCAGCGTTAGTCGAGTTGTCCGAAGATGCAGTTAAAAAGATAGCCCAAATGTCGGGACGTCTTGAAAATACAGCCGAAGGGTTTCAGAAAATTGTAACCTCCCGCGAATGGGCCGAGGTTGATTCTGTATGTGAAAAGTTTCAAAGTCGTATCAACGAGTTATTAAACAGAGTTGATTCTGTTTCTAATGAAGCAACAGAGCATGCCAGAGTTTTACAAGGGCATATATCGGATTGGATAGAATCTGGAAAAACTCTGTCGAGTCAATTGGTGTCAGATATCGAAAATAATACTAGCCATATGAACTCTATGGTTGTGGAATCCGAAGCGATGCAAAAGAAATTATCCGAGTTATCAAGTTCAGTTGCCACAGGTTTTGCAGATGTTAAAAAAGAAGTGGCGGATTATGAAGATCTGATGACGAATAATGATAAATTGTTGGGCAAACAATTAGAAAAAATGGACGCATTTACAAAGCAGTCTAAGAAGTTGTTAGCATCTCAGTTGAACAATTTAACCGGTACCGCAAACGCGGTCGGCAGTCAAATCCGTTTGGCCGAGGCATCTATTGAAAAGCAAGAAAAAGGTTTGGCATCTGCAGCCGAAAATTTAATGGAAACGTCCCGAGCGACCGAAGGCTTTATAAAAACCATAGCCAGCGAAGTTGCGGGGCTGTCTGGAAAATTCCAAATAGAAATTCGCGATTTTGCAACTGGGATAGTTGGCGAATTAACTACGGTCCATGGTGTTGCAACAACTACTCTGGCAGATACCAAGACAGCCGCTGGCGCGTTTTCAGATTCTGTTCGCGCAATGACCGAGGGAGTACGTCAAACACTGATAGAGATGAATGCGGCACATTCTCAATTGACTGGACAATCTCAAGAATTGGTCAGGGTATCAACCGAAACAGCGGAACAATTGCGACCATTATCAGAACTGATAGAAAAGTATTATACATCCCTGCCCGATTTAACCCGTGGCTCGGCGGAAATGACCGCTCAATTATCTGGTGAAATAGCATCATTGGATGAAAAAATGCGGGAATTGGCAAAAGAAGTTGAAAACTCAATTACGGGGATTGCGGATTCTTCGTTAAAGTTAGAACACTTATCGGGTCAATCGCGTCAGCAGATGATAGATTTGTTGTCTGATTATGCAAAAGCAACCGATACCATGCAAACACTGAACCGTCAAATGGTTGAAACACGTGCGTCAACACCAATGGCGGCAGTTTCCAGAACACCAGAACAGACGGCAAGCAGTAAAGCAAAGATGGCCAGTGGTGACTTTATAAAATATTCCGAGGGCATAATGGAAAAATTGCATGAATTATCTGTGGATTTAACCCGCGCGGCAGGTGCAGAAATCCCAGCAGCAATATGGAATAAATATCAAGCTGGTGATAAAACTATATTTTCCAAGTGGTTTGCAAAAATGCTGGGTGCGGCGGACAAGCGTAGAATTAAAGCATTGTTCAAAAATGACGCTGTATTCCGCAGTCAAGCAACTCAATTTGTCCGTGGCTTTGCCAAGATGATGGCGGGTGCAGAACAAACAGATAACAAGGATATGGTTTCCGCAACTTTGCTAAAGACTGATTTGGGGCAAATGTATTTAGCGTTAAAGGCTAATTTATAAAATAAATTTACTTTTTCTGCTTGAAACTTCGGTAAAAATGAATTATATTCAGCAAGCTAAATAAAAAAGGGTTTCCATGAATTATCCGTATATGCCAAAATCAACCGCTTTGTGGTTAATAGAAAATACCGCTCTTTCATTTGAACAAATTGCAGCTTTTTGCGGTTTGCATGAATTAGAAGTAAAAACTATTGCTGATGCTGAACGCAGCAAAGTTCAAGGGTTAAATCCCATATTACAAGGACAATTAACACGTGAAGATATTGAACAATGCGAAGCAGATCCATCGGCTCGTTTAACATTGCGCCAACAAATTGTAGAAGCCCAGAAAAAACAAAATAAAAAAGGTGTTGGTTATACCCCACAAATTCATCGTCAAAATCGTTCTGGCGGGATTTTATGGATTTTGAAAAATTATCCAGAATTAACCGATGGTCAGGTTGCACGTTTGATGCGCAGTACAAACCCAACTGTTGCGTCAATTCGTAATAAAACTCATAAAAGCTATTCTACTATTCAAATACAAAGCCCGATAGTTTTGGGTTTGGTATCTGAAAGCGCTTTGCGTGAAGCGGTTGAGAAAGCAGAAAAAGCAAAAGAAAAAGCAAATAAAAATTAACACAAATTATAATCATAATAACCACTTGAAATGGGTGGTTGTTTTAATTGTAACTTGTATACTAATAAAACCGAAGGTTTCTTCATGCCAAAACCAATAGACGAAGCAACTAAATTTCTAATTGAATCATTGCCAGAAAATTTAAAAAAATTAGCAGAGTCATCATCATCTTCTGGATTTTTATCGCGGTTGGATTTTGATAATGCTGTTAACTCGGATGAAATTAAAGAATCAGAAAAAGAAGAATTATTATCTTTTTTTCAACAAGATTTGGGGTTGGATGTATTAGAAGCTTCGGTATTTTTGGATAATTCTGGAAATTATGAAGATGCCGATGAAGATTCTGGCCCACGCGATAAAACCCGGGATATTTTAAATTCTGATACAGAACAAGTTTATGCTGGGGATGAAGATTATGAACATTATGCAAAACAATTAGAACGCAGCACAACCGGTGGATTAACACTGGGGATTCAAGATTCTGTTCAATCGTATTTAAAATCTATTGGAACGGTTCAATTGCTTACTGCCCCCGGCGAGGTTGCTATTGCCCAACGTATCGAGGCCGCATCCAGATTAATGGTCTATGGCTTATGCGAAAGTCCAATGACAATTAGTGCTATGTTGGATTGGTACCAGCAATTATTGAATGATGAAATTAAACTTCGTTATATCGTAAATTTAGAAGTTATGTATTCGTCTGATGCAGAACAAAAAAGATTGGCAGAATTATCTGATACTTTAAAAAGTAAAGGCGTTGATAATATCGAAGAATTAGAAGATGACGATTTAGATGATACTTTGGGCGATTCCGAAGAAGATGATGAAGAAGAAAATCCAGATCAACCAACCAAAGATGAATCTTCACGCAGTAGCTCGGGCGTGCCTATTCCAATGATGGAAGAATCTTTGATGCCAATGTTGATAGAAGTATTTTCAAAAATTAAACGCATTTTTAATAATCTTGAAAAACTGCAAAAACAACGTATGGAACATTTGGTTAAATCTGCAAAACCAGACGAAGCATTGGAAAAAAAATATGCAAAAGCAAGATTGGATTTGTTTGAATACGTCAGCAAGATTAGATTGAACGATGATCGTGTCGCAGAAATTTTGGAAAAATTGACATCTCGCACTGCTTTGTTAATGGGGCTGGAAGGTAAGTTGATGCGTTTGGCTGTCGCAGCTAAAATCAAACGCGAAGATTTTTTACAAGAATATACTGGTAACGAATTAAACAAGAATTGGGCAAAAAAATTAATGAAAAGCAAATTGCCCGCTTGGCAGAAATTCGCAACCAAACATGAGAAAGATATTTTAAAAATCCAAGAAGAAATTCTGAAAGTTGCAATTGAAACCGGACAACCCACATCAGAATATAAAAAAGTTGTTGATTTGGTTCGCCGTGGTCAGCAAGAAGCCGCGCGAGCAAAACATGAAATGATTGAGGCTAACTTGCGTCTGGTAATTAAGTTTGCAAAACGCTCTTCTCCGCGTGGTTTGGGGCTGGATTTTTCTGATTTGGTCCAGGATGGAAATATTGGTTTGATGAAAGCAGTTGATAAATTTGATTATCGTTTGGGAAATAAATTTTCAACCTATGCGACCAACTGGATTCAACAGGGTATTTCACGCAGTATTGCGGACCAGGCACGAACAATTCGTATTCCTGTGCACATGATTGATAATATTCATAAAATACAAAAGGCCAGCCGTCAATTTGTTCATAAACATGGACGTCAACCAACAGCCGAAGAATTATCAAAGATTATTTATCTGCCAGTTGAAAAAATACACAAGGCTTTGAAAGTTAATCTGCGCCCTGTTTCTTTAGAGGCCCCGGTCGGCAGCGAAGACGACAGCAGCCGCATTGAAATTATTCCAGATGAAACCGCGAAGAATCCATTTACTTCTGCGGCGCAAAAGAATTTGCGTAAAATTGTTACAAATATTTTGTCTGAACTGGATCCAAAAGAAGAAACCGTTTTGCGTCAAAGATTTGGTATGAGCACGAATAAAACCAGCACATTGGAAGAAGTCGGTGAATATATCGGTGTTACACGCGAACGTATACGTCAGATTGAACAGAAAGCATTGAACAAGTTAAAACACCCTACCCGTGCCCGCAAACTGCGCAGCTTTTTAGAAGAATAGAAGAATAAAATGAAATATACTCCATCTCTGCATTACCTTTCTAATGGTATGGTTGTTATTTTGGACCCGATGGATATAGCCACTACTTCTATGTCTTTGGCTATACAAACAGGCGGCCGTGACGAATCTGAATCCGAATTTGGAATTACCCATTTTATGGAACATATGTTTATGAGAGGTACGCCAAAACACTCGTCCCCAAAGGAAATCAAAGATTATATTGAAAGTAAAGGCGGCAGAATAAACGCCAGTACTGGAAATTCTAGCATGAGAATTCATGGCAGAATTCTTTCTGAAAATTTATATGTTCTGGCTGAATTAATATCTGATTTATTTAAAAATTCTTTATTTAACGAAAAAGCCATAGAAAACGAAAAATCGGTAATATTAGATGAATTTCGTCGTAGTTTGGATGACAAAGAAAGAAACTTTTTTTATTTCAAAGTTCAAAATGTTTTTGCTGGTTCGGGATTTGAACATAGAACCCTGGGGACATCAGAAAATATACAGTCGTTTACTCGCGAACAATTATTGAATTATAGAAATACCAGAATTTCTGCGAAAAATACAGCTATTGGCATTTCTGGTAAAATTGAAAATATCGACATTTTATTGGCACAACTAGAAGAATTATTTGGGTGGTTACCATCATTTGATGTCCCCAGCAATTCTGATGCAAAGATTATTCCGTCTATTGCACATAATTTAAAGCCAGAACAAAAACAAGTTATGCTTAATATATGTTTCGAAGATATTTGGCCCCAAATATTAGAAAACAGATTTAAACAAAAATGTGTTGGTCGATTTGAAGGGGCTTTATCGCGTAGATTGCATGATGAAGTTCGAAATAAAAACGGTCTGGTTTATTATATAGGTATTGGAAGTTTTGGAAATGAAAAAACATCTGTGAATACTATAAATTGCAGCAGTGCCCCAGAAAATTTGGAGAAAATAGTTGCGATTTGCGCGCGGGTTTCAGCAGAAATTTTAAATAAAAAACAGATAACCAAAGAAGAATTTGAAATAAGTGCGGTTCAAATGAAATTAAATGATGCGGATTGGTTGGAATCTGCAGGAGCAAGACGGGATAGACTTTTGGGATTTTATCGTCAATATGGGCTTTTGTATGATTTCTATGCGAATGCCAAAGAAAGAGATAGTTTGACCATTCCAGATGTTATAGAAAATACACAGGAATTTTTTTCAAAGCCTATATCAATATTGACCCAGGGACCCGAATTTTCCACAGATTTAAAACAAGTATGGATGGATAATTTTAAGATATAAAAAACGCCCAAAATGGGCGGTTTTATATTAGTATTGTTTTTGAATTAATATATCTATTCTTTTACGTAATACTTCAAATACATCATCAATGTTCATACGTGTTCCATCCGGGCGCATTTCATCAATAACATCCCATTCTTTTGGATTATTAGTTGCAATTCTTTTATATACTTTTGATACATTATATAATAAGTCATAATTGCGTTCATGAATATCCGCTTTGCCGTTTTGATATTCTTTTTGCCCCTGGTCTTTCATAGCGAATGCTATTTTAGGATCCAAGTATAAATAAAAATTATGATCTGGTTTAATCAAATTTAATTGATCGAATTCTAATTCTTCCATATATTTTATTTTTGAATCCCAAAGATGTTCTGGATTTTGCGCAACTGAAAAAGAATTGCTGTATGTATATCTGTCAAAAACAACGCATTTGCCTTCATCTAACCATTTTTTAATCATTGATTGATGTTGTAATCTGTCCAATGCATATGGCAACATTTTATATTCTGCGGGGATATCTTGGACACCACCAAAATTCCCGTTTAAATAATCTTTTACAACCTTGCCAAAGAAAGATTTATATTGTGGGAAATCCAATGTTTCGTTTGGAATCCCAAGCGAAGTCAAATACTCGCAAATTTTCATTGTTTGGGTGTGTTTTCCCGCTTTATCTGCACCTTCTACAGCTATAACGAAAGGTTTCTTCATATTGCTACCTCGGCTTTAATAGTGTCATGGCATTGATAATCTTTCAGAATAAAATCTGTTGCTTGCCAATTTAATAATCCGTTCCAATTTTCATCTGGGATTTCTAAGACAGGAAGTTTATAAGGGGTTCTTGATAATTGTTCTTTAACTTGCTCTAAATGATTAGTATAAATATGGGCATCGTGCAATTCGCCCTTTAACATATATGGGGTCAATCCGGTCTCTTTCGCATAAAGCAATAAAAGCAATGCATAGCTGGCAATATTATAGGGAACCCCCAAAAACATATCACAAGAACGTTGAGTCCATGTTAATGATATTTTACCATCACGAACAATCAACTGATGCATCATGTGGCATGCGGGTAATCCTTGGCGTGGAATATCCACAGGATTCCAAGCAGTAACGATCATTCTGCGATCGTTTGCATTGTTATGAAGCTTGTTTATAACCTGTGCCAATTGATCTATCCCGGGATTTTTATGATCATAATTGTCACAAGGATTTTCATTTATAAGTTTTGTATTCCATTTATATTTGCTTCCGAAATGTCGCCACTGCCAACCATAAATAGGTCCAACATCTCGTTCTTTGCTGGCAATTTTGTTTTTTAATTCTAGTTTTTGTATATCAGATAAGTTTGGATTTTTCTGAATAGCCTTGTCATATTTTTTTTGAATTTTTTCGGGATTTCCCCATTCATTCCATATTTTGCATTTTCTGTCTTGTAACCATTTTTTATCGGTAATTCCCTTGATAAAAAATTCTAATTCTGTGGCAATATTTTTCAGTCCCATTTTCTTGGTTGTAACAAGCGGAAATCCATCTTGCATATTATGTTCAAATATGGCCCCATTCGGAAGGCCTATATCCGGAATCCCGGTTCTGTTTTGTCTAATATCTGTGCAGGTATCATTAATTTTCTGCAGAATTTCTAAGTAAGCTTTCATAATAACTTCCTTTTTGGTTTTTTATCTGCTTCAAGTTATCTAGATATTACGAAATATATAAAAATATTACAATTAAAAAAACCGCCAAGAATTGGCGGTTTTTAAATTTATTTTTTTACAATTTTCATTCCTTCTTTGGAATCTTGGATTAACCAGCCCATATCTTCGACCTCGCCCCGGATTTTGTCCGCCAGTGCCCAATCTTTGGCTGCCTTGGCCGCTGTGCGCTCAATCGCCAGTTTTTGTATGTCGCTTGGAATTGGGGTTGCTTCTTCTGCTAGCAACTTCTGCGCCCGGTCAATAAACTGCAGTCCCAGCAAGTCATCAGCAAACTGGATAACGCTCATCTTTTCTGCCGCGGTCAATGTATCATCCTTTAACATTTCTTGGAAATCCACAATAGCGGTTGCGGTTTTCAGGTTATCAGATACCTGTCCCAGCATTTTATCGTGCCAAGCATCGCTGGCTGTAGTTTTAGATACTTGTTCATTCGCATCAGTAATAACTCCAGCAATCTTTTTAATGATATTTTTATATCCAGTTGCCGCTGCATCTAATGCATCCCAAGAAAATTCCAATGGACTGCGATAGTGTCCCAACAACATCATATAGCGAAAAGCCATTGGGTCATAACCCTTGGACTTAATATATGGCACGGTCAGGGCATCGCCAGCAGATTTGGATAATTTAGCATCAGTACTTGCCATCAACCAACCAAAATGCACCCAATAATTTACCCAAGGCTTTCCAGTGATGGGTTCGCTTTGAGCAATTTCATTGGTGTGGTGAATATTTATATGTTCTTGGGCTGCGGTGTGTATATCAAAATGATTTCCCAACAATTTCATACTCATTGCGCTGCATTCAATATGCCAGCCTGGGAAACCCCTCCCCCATGGACTGTCCCAAATCATTTCGTTTTTAGCGGTATCTGGTAAAAATGCCCATAAAACAAAGTCTGCAGGATTATGCTTCCCCTCGTCAGAAATTCTGTTTCCGCCACGTTGCATAGATGTTTTTTGACCAGATAATGCACCATAATCAGCGAATTTTTCTGTATCGTAATAAACACCTTTACCTGGAATAATATAAGCATAACCCAAATCTTGTAATTTTTGAATCAGTTCAATTTGTTCAGTTATATAATCAGTTGCCCGTGGGGTATAAGTTGGTGGAATAATATTTAAATCATTCATATCTGATACAACAGAATTTATATATCTTTTAGCAATTTCCCAAACAGACTTATTTTCGCGGGCTGCAGCTTTTTGCATTTTGTCCGTGCCTTTGTCTTCCTTGCCTTCGCCACCGTCTTCATCTTCGTCACCAACCAAGTGTCCAACATCGGTAAAGTTCATTACATGTGTAACCTTGAACCCATTTTCAATAAACATACGTTTAATTAAATCATTACTGATAAATGTGCGCATATTTCCCAAATGCTGATCCCAATAAACCGTTGGGCCACAGGAGTAAAAGCTGACCTGTCCCGGAATTAATGGTTTGAATTCTTCTATTTTTCGCGTAAGCGTATTATAAAGTTTAATTTGCATGTCCTTATGCCTTTTTAAATATGTGTTAAATAATTGTGTTAAGAAAAGTATAGTAAATTAGCAGCCCAAAGGGCAACAAATAAAAGTAGCAAAATTTAAAACTTTGAAATTCATAATTCATATTATAGATTGTTTTATCAAAAAAATCAAATTATAATAATTATATGAATAATGAACTGGTTGATTTTTTAAATACCGACCTGCAATTTATCAAGGGTGTTGGGCCCATATTGGCGGCGCGATTGGATGAATTATTGGGCGGTCGCCGCGTTGTGGACTTTTTATTACATACACCGCGTTATATTCGTCCGCGCGCGGTATCTGAATCAATCATGGATGTTAAATCTGTTGATACAATAACGATCCTTGTTACAATTGAATCCCATAAAAAAGGTGGAACTTTTCGTAATGGCAGACGCAGCCCAACCCAGGTTGTTTGCCGTGATAAATCGTGCGGCATTTTAAATTTACAATTTTTCGGCAACAGTTTTTTAGATGCTTGGTTGGAAAAGTTGCCAATTGGGGAATCGCGAATAATCAGTGGAAAATTGGAATTTAATAATCGTACAGGTGCAACAATAAATCATCCAGATTTTATAGAAAAACCTGAAAATAAACACAAAATTCCAGAGTTTCAGGCAATCTATCCAATAAGTGCGGGATTAACCCAACGCATAATGGCAAACGCACGTGATGCGATATTTGATAAATTAGGAACCGGACACAGTCAACTTTTTGATGCATTACATGAAATTCATTTTGCAAAATCTAATGATGATTTATTACCAACTAATAAAAATGTTGCTGCCGCAGCTTATGCGGAATTATTGGCGCATCAGGTTGCAATTGGCCTGACACGTGCGCGGCGCAAACGTGGCATAGTTGGACGCAGTATTTCTGGGGATGGAAAATTACGCGAAAAACTTTATGCATCTTTACCATTTAAATTAACGGGTGCGCAAAACAAAGCAATTGAAGAAATAGAAACTGATATGGCGCGTCCAGAACCAATGATGCGATTGGTCCAGGGGGATGTTGGCAGTGGAAAGACTATCGTTGCATTGGCGGCGGCGTTGAACGCGGCAGAATGCAAATTACAAACCGCGTTTATGGCCCCAACAGATACATTGGCACAACAACACTTTGCAAAAATAAAACCTGTTTGTGATGAACTGGGGATTGTATGTGATATTTTAACTGGTCGGGACAAAGGTGCGGCGCAGAAAGAAAAACTGATTTCAATACGCTCTGGTCGCACGAAGATTATCATTGGCACGCATGCCTTGTTCCAAGATGCGGTTGAATATAAAGATTTGGCATTGGTAATTATTGATGAACAACATCGCTTTGGCGTGGCGCAACGCAATTCGTTATCGGCCAAAGGAAACAATCCAGATTTGTTGGCGTTATCTGCAACGCCAATTCCACGCACTTTATCAATGACAATTTATGGTGATATGGATATTTCCATAATTGCGGAAAAACCAGTTGGTCGTTTGCCGATAAAAACATCCACCCTGCCCGCGGGCAGAATTTTGGCACTGGTTCAACGATTAAAGATACAGATTAAAGATGGAGCAAAAGTATTCTGGGTTTGCCCATTGGTTGTTGAATCCGAAGAATCTGATTTTGCCGCGGCCGAAACGCGTTACGAATATTTAAAAAAGACTTTTGGTGATGCAGTTGGTCTGGTTCATGGCCAAATGGATAAAAAGCAACGCGATAAAGTTATGGCAGAATTTGCAAATCCAAAGGGTGCGATAAAATTACTTGTTGCGACAAGTGTGATCGAGGTTGGAATAGACGTTCCATCAGCAACAATTATGATTATTGAAAATGCGGAAAAATTTGGTTTGTCTGCACTGCACCAATTACGTGGGCGCGTTGGACGCGGCAGCGCACAATCATATTGTATTTTATTACATGGTGATGATTTAACTGAAAATGGAATCAAAAGATTATCTGTTTTAACCGAAACCGAAGATGGATTTTTAATAGCCGAACAAGATTTAATGATGCGCGGCGCGGGCGAATTGCTGGGGCAAAAGCAATCTGGTTGGATCCCATATCATTTTGTGGATTATCGCGAGCATCGTGATTTGTTCAAACTGGCACAAAGAAAAGCATTAGAATTACTGGAATCAGATCCGAAATTGGAATCATCTGCTGGTCATGATGCCCGTGATTTAATGCAAATATTTGATACTTTAACCCCATTAGCGGAATAAATTAAAAAAACGCCCAAATGGGCGTTTAAATTTTTGGTGGCTGGGGACGGAATCGAACCGCCGACACAGGGATTTTCAGTCCCTTGCTCTACCAACTGAGCTACCCAGCCAAGCGGCACTTAATATATAATAGTATTATATTAAAATCAAGCAGAAATTATAACATTTAAATTTAAAAATTTCCCTTTATTATTCATACTTTCTCTGCTACAATCGGTTCACGAAAAAAGGAGAAAATATGCCATCATTAAAAGGTTCAAAAACAGAAAAAAATATATTGATTGCATTTGCCGGGGAATCCCAGGCACGTAATCGTTATACTTTCTTTGCTTCTAAGGCGAAAAAAGAAGGATATGAGGCAATTGCACGTATTTTTGAAGAAACTGCTAATCAAGAAAAAGAACATGCAAGTTGCTTGTTCAATATGCTAGAAGGTGGCGAGTTAGAAATAACCGCTGCTTTCCCAGCTGGCAAAGTTGGAACAACACTTGAAAATCTTGAATCTGCCGCATTTGGTGAACACTATGAAAATACAGATATGTATCCAGAATTTGCACAAATCGCTGCCGAGGAAGGATTTACAGGTATTGCAGAAACTCTGCGTCATATTGGTATGGCCGAACGTTATCACGAAGCACGTTATCGCGCATTGATAGAAGCAATTGAGCAAGGAACCATATTCAAACAAGATAAAATTATTATGTGGCGTTGTACGAATTGTGGAAATTGGCACGTCGGCAAAGAAGCCCCTGAAATCTGCCCAGCATGTTTGCATCCGCGGGGACATTTCATAGCGGAAAGCGCATTAAATAAATGTGATACATCCGAAGGTTTCTGTGAATATATAGAAATGTAAAAAAATCCCCCTTTAATATGGGGGATTTTTTTGATATAATCTATTAAAGTGAAAGTATCTAGAAGAACCATCTTAAAAGTAACGGGCATCGGCGCGTTAGCAATAACATTTATACCACGCATTGCTTTTGCGGCTAAGAATTCTTTACGCTCTTTGCGTACCGGTGTTCAACCAGGTGGAAAAACCAGATTGGTCATAGAAACTGACAAACGCCCCAGTTATAATCTTGATTTTTTAACGTCCCCATATAGGATTGCTGTAAATATCCCCAATACTGCGGGGGATACCAGTATTAAACCTGTAC
>JBAYXF010000011.1:0-22389 GCA_041673665.1 Alphaproteobacteria bacterium
TATTTTTATTTGCTGTTTTTATAACGGTAGTAGTTATGGAGATAATAATCCAACAAGTGCTTTTGAAGAATGTATTCAAAGGATACTTGCGGCTGATGATAATAAAAATGGTAAATCTGATTTTGCAGAAGAACTTGATAAACTGTTGGGGAACCCGAAAGATATAGAAAGTTTTACATCAGCTGCTAATTCAAAAGCCAATATAATAGCGGTTGCGATTACTGGCGCAGCATTTCATAAAGAAGGAGGATTTTGTAATGATTTAATAATGCAAATTGCAAATGAACCTAAAGAATCATTTTCTTTTGCGTTAAAAAAATTTGATAGAACAGTACAATTTAAAATTAGTAAGAACAAGTTACTAGAACAATATAAAGTTGCACTTGGGATACTTATTGCGAATACCGCAACTTGGCAATATCCAAAAGTCATAAATAGGGATTATATTAGCGAAAAGACCTGGGATGATGATTGTTCAGATTATTGGTCTATAGATCCAACTGATTCTGTTGGGGATAGTGATCCTGTAAACATAGCCATGCAAAAAATAAAAGGTGACAGCGAAGAGTATTTTTTTGATGAGCCAGAACATATGCATGCTTTCCCAGGTTTAATGATAGAGGATGTTACGTATCAAGATTTAGCTAATTTAGTTATTATAGATAATATTACGATGGCACAAGAAATGATAAGTAAATTTGCAAGAAATGTATCGTCTGAAACAGGGAAATGTAAGGGACATTATGCATATCTGGTTTCTTATGTTGTTCCCGAAAAAATTAATACGGGGGTCGGTCCCGGGCAGGCTCTCGCAACTAATTTTGCTGTAGCAGGTATAGCTACAGTAGCCATTGCATGGGCTGGGGCTGCTTATGCTGCTACGGGTACTTTAGCGGGAATATTTACCGCGGCGGGCGCGTCTGCGACAGTTCCTGTAGCTGGATGGATAGTCGCAGCAGCATTAGTAGTAGTTGGTGGGGTTGTGGCTTTTGTATCTTCTACGTCTACAGAAACTTTGGCAGATTTACCACAAATGATGGTTGTAGATGGCCCATATCCATTATAAATATTATATAAATAATAAAAAAAACCGCCGAACTGGCGGTTTTATCTTTGGTGCGGGCGGCGGGAATCGAACCCGCGTCTCGAGCTTGGAAGGCTTGCATTCTACCATTGGACTACGCCCGCAGATATAACCTTTTTATATGTCCTCCTTGCGTCGGCGGACACTCAATTTTCCTAATCGTGCGGCTTCGCCGTGCGTTAACGAAAATCGGTGGTGGGAGCGGTTGGAGTCGAACCAACTCAAGCAAAGCTAACAGATTTACAGTCTGCCCCGGCTCTCCGACTCCGGCGCGCGCCCAAAAAAAATAAAAAGACAAAAGAATGCGATTGCATTCGTTTGTCTAGATTTTGGCAGCCCCAACCGGATTCGAACCGGTGTTCTCGCCTTGAAAGGGCGGTGTCCTGGGCCTCTAGACGATGGGGCCAAAAAACTGGCGGGATTGACGGGGCTCGAACCCGCGACCTTCTGCGTGACAGGCAGACGCTCTGAACCAACTGAGCTACAACCCCAATTATCATCTGTTAATCCGTGGGATTAAAGATGAAGGCTTGCCAAGTTTATACTTTTTAATAATAAAAATCAAGGTTTTTTTTCATTTAAATAAGAGTTGCTTGCCTCCCTGCTCTTTTTCGTGTTATAATGGTTTAGAGAGAATGAAAAAACAAATCGGGCTTTTTGCAATTATTTTTTGCACTATTTTTTTGGTGTCTGGTTTTGTTCATGCCGAAGATTTAAAAACTCCGGACGTTCAGGGTATTGTTGATAGTATATCGACCCCAAAAAATTCTGGTGAAACGATCAAGGCAACATGTGCTCAACTGGTTTTCGCCCAGGCATTGATGGCAGATGCCGCAGCCGTGTCCGAGCAATCGCCAGAGTTCGAAATTCAAGCATGGATTTATAAAAATTTTCAAGATCCATCAGTTATTAAAAAAGTTTTGGCCTGCCCCGAAGTTTCAGTGCTGGATGAAGAAGACAATCTGCTAGTTCCACCGATAGAGTATCAATTCCCAGTCAGTCGTAAAATTGTTGTGAACTATGAAACTCAACCAAAAATTTTGCAACAACGGGTTCTTTTGTCTGGCAAGCAGCCCCTGCCCTGCAGCGGCGACGAATGCGTTTCTCCACGCGTCGGTGCGCCCGGCGACACAAACATTTGGACCAACACCGAGCCCGCGTGGTATGGAATTTTGGTTGTCCAGGCCGGCGCGTTGGACGCCTTTATCGGCGAAGACAAAAATAATACTATTTCTTTGAAGTATTTTGAAGATAATTTTGATGCGATTTATCCAAAAAATCACAATACCACAAAGATTTGGCAGGCTGGCGGCGGAATTACTGCCCCACTTTGCACCAGTGTTTCGGCCTTTGCTGACGACAATGACATTGTGAATTTGGCGGCCGTTAAAACCATTGGTTTGGCAAATGCCGAAGAAAAAGATAATAACGATTACTATGTTGCGGGCGTGGCCAGCTTGAAATGGGTCGGGTGGGCCCAGGTCGCGATGGATGCTGCGATAACCGTTGCAACTGTCGGTGGCGGAACGGTTGTACTGGGTATGACCAAGGCTGTGCGCGCAACCCGTGCCGCAAAGAATCTGGCCAAAACCATGAAGACTTTGCGGGGTTTGGACAGCGTCAAGGATTATGAAAAAGCCGTAAATGCCGCAGCCAAATCAAAAAATATGATAAAGGAATTGGATGCAATTTCTGATGTCAGCAAGCTGGAACTGGGCAAGGCAGATGACCTTGCAAAGATTATGAAAAACCCAAACGCAACGGAAAGAATGGGACAGATTGAAAAAAACATGCGTGTGGCCGAACAAAATTTAGAGCGAACAAAAGATGTAAAGTATCAATATGAAATAAACCGACAAAGAAATTTATTCAAAACAGAACTGGAAACAATCTCGAAAACCAAGGATGCGAAGCTGGATGAAATCGCGCGCTTGGAAAAAGAAATGGCCCAGGCGGAAAAATTGGACGATGTAAAACAATATAAAAAGGCTGTTTTGGAATTTGGAAAACTGCAAGATTTGCGACGCGGGATGAAGGCCTGGAAAATACCCCAGCGTGGGAATGTTATTGCACGTACGTGGCGTGCTGCCAAAGCTTTGCGCGCGCTGAACAGGGGTGAAAAGACAATCAGCAGTGGTGCAAAAATCGGACGCGCCGGCATGAAGTCCGGAAAAATTCGTGATTGGTTGTTCCAAAGCACTTTGAAAAATGTGGGTCGTTTGGCAAAGATGGAACGGCAAGCGGGCCTGTTATATGCTGCATTGAAATTCGGCGGCGACATGTATGACATGACCGAAACATCAACAGGGGAATTCACCAGCAATATAAAATTTACCCCTTTGGGTTTATTGTCGGCTGATGATTTAACCGGTCAGGAAAATGTTGTTAATCACGGAATGTGGCTGATGTGGGCCGGCGATTCGGTGTCGCCTGTGGATGATGACGCGGCGTTTTTGCAGGCCATGGATTTTGCGAACAAATTTCATCAAGACATGGAAGAAACCCAATACGAAGAAACCGAGAAAGGTCGCAGCAATAATGATATGTGTGATGTTGATATATTTGTTGTGCGACCAATAATTAAAAACCCAGATTCAGATAATCCTGAACTTTATTACCTTATTATGAATGATGTTCCATGGAGCATTCGTACACTTTAATAGTTGGGATTTATTCTTATTGTATTAGTTGGGAATATTTTCTATTATTACTTTGATAAAGAGGTTTTAGCATGAAAAAAATACTTACTTTTGGGTTATTGATAATAATTTGTACATCTGCGGGTGCTTATACCCTTAAATCACAAAAAGAGCTGGGTAAAGACGATGCAAAAAATCAAAATATGGTTGTTCAATGCACTACTGTAAATGGCAAAGTATCAAATCAAACCTGTCAATTACGTCGTTATGCAAAATGCAAGACATCAAATGATAAAACAAAGTGTAATGGATGGCAACAATGGCAAAATTTGCGTAATCCTGGGACTGGATATTCTGATTGGCGCAAAGCAGCCGAGGCATGCTGTCAATCCAAGGGTTTAAGATAAAAATAAAATCCCCCGTTAAACGGGGGATAATTATTATTGCACACTGGCATTAGACGGAAAGAAAGTCAGTTGAATGGTTTTCCATTTCTCGTACTCGTTTTCAGGCAACATACTAAATGGCTGACAATTGGAAATGGCCGAACGGATCGTTTCAAAAATATACGCCATTGCTGGGTCGTTTGCGGCGGCAGATTCTTGTTCAAACCACAGGCTTTGTACAAAGCCGCGTTGATTCATAGATAAATGAGCAACAGCGCGAATATTTTCAATTCCCGGATAGTTTTTATTAAATACCCAACAACGTGTCATTGCAAATCGTAATGCATCGACGACAGAAACGGTCATTGTACGGTTCAAGTTTGTTGTTTCACGATTAACGCGAACAATTGTTCGAGCCTTTGGGGCATTTGGGGTTGGCTTGGTATCGGTTTTTTTAACAGAATCCGGCAAAGCGGTCATTTTTTCTATTTCTTTATCATCATCCCCCAGTGGTTCAACTGGTTCAGGTTTTTTTTCTTGTTTTTTCAGTTGTTGTTCATCTTTTGGTAATTCGGGGGCTTCGGTATTAAATACAAGTGTTTCATCGCCTTTTATTTCAACGCGGGATAAATCTATATCATAAATTTGAACATGATCAGACATAACAATTTGGTCCATAGGGTTCAATATTGCAAACGAAGTAATCATTATGGCAATAATACTTAGATGCCCCGCAACGGATGCTAATAAGTTTTCTGAAAAAAATGATTTTTTATTTTTCAATTTTCAATTTTTGTTCGCAGGCCGACTTTTTGAAATCCAGCATCTTTCAGTGCACCCATAATGGACATAACTGCGCCATAGTTCGCACTTTTGTCGCCGTTGATCATAATGGTCAGTTTTGGATTTTCCCCACGCATAGCAATTAAACGATTAACGATTTCTTTTTTTGAATGTTGTTCTTTGCCGACAAAGTATCTGCCACCAGAATCAACACCAATTTGTATTGCATGATCATCGCCGGACATTGCGCTGTGCCCTGCTTTGGGCAAATCAAGATCAATTCCGCTGGTCAACATTGGTGCAGTAACAACAAACACGGCCAGCAAAACCGTCATAACGTCAATCATAGGCGTCATTACAATCAAAGAATTTGAATCAACTGATTTTCTTCTGCGTTGCATTTTATTTTCTCTTTAATTCTTTGATTTGGGAAGCTATTTTGTTATAAAACTCGTCTGATTTTTTGCTGAAGTATTGATAAAAAACTGCGGCTGGGATTGCGACAAACAGGCCCAATGCAGTTTCGCCCAATGCGACCGCTAATCCCGGGGCAATAACCGCCAGACTGGTGGAATTGTTTGCACCAATCGCACTGAATAAATGCATAATTCCCCAAATTGTTCCAAACAATCCAACAAATGGTCCAACGGCCGAAGCCATTGATAAAAACCATAAATTTTTATCATAAGGTTCAATGATTTTATCAGTGAATGTTTCCAAATTATCTTCACGGGAAACCTTGATTTGGCGACCCTTGGTTTCTTTCCATAAACGGAGTTTACCAATAATAATAGTCCAAGATATTATACTGGCTGCAACCAACATAATTGATGTTAAAAAAGCCACCGGGTCGGTCGGTGAAAAAATTGATAGAAATGAAAAGTTATTTTGCATTTTGTTCTTCCTTTTATTTTATTTTCTTTATATATTCTTCTGGTATACGCTTTGGTTTCATATCTGCCCCGATATAAGCAGCGGTGCCATGCAGTATAGCATAAATCTCGCCGTCTTTCACGAATTTTTGTTCTACTTTTAGTGAAGCAGCACCAATTTCAGTTGCATGGCTTTCGACAACAAAATTATCCCCCAATCGCAGGGGTTTTTTATATTTCATATTTAATTCACGAATTACAAAGCCTATATCACCATTTGTTGGCGCGGTGTCCATCATCCATTTCATTCTGGCGCGTTCCGCAATTTCAACATAACGTGCATGATAAACAATACCACCGGCATCAGTATCAGCATATGCAATTGAAAATGGGAATATATTATTATGCATTTTTATATCTCTATTTCTTGTCCGTTATAACATACCCCAGCAAATCCCATTT
Organism: Alphaproteobacteria bacterium; assembly: GCA_041673665.1. GTDB lineage: Bacteria > Pseudomonadota > Alphaproteobacteria > Rs-D84 > Rs-D84 > WRCA01. The sequence continues at coordinate 6,227 of JBAYXF010000011.1, forward strand.
GTTGGGCCATGGTTTCAATTTCTTTACGTTCTTTAGTTGGGATATGTATTAACCATGTTTTTGCTTTTATTTCTGGGGCTGCATTATTAAGAGTTTCGATTGGTGTATGTCCATAAGAAATTGGTGATTTTAAACGCGTATCATGAAATATAACTTTTGCATTTTCTGCAAATTCATTTTCCAAAACGCTATCACAAGTATTTCCGCTATAAAGAATAGAATTTGCAATAAACAAAGCATTATTATTTCCATGTTCTGGAATGTGATCTGTTTGAATGATTTTAAGATTTAATAAATCATCAGATGATAATTGTACAAAATCGTCTGGTAAGATGCCCTGCTCACGAAATAACCCTGAAACATCTGCCCCACCAATTTTAATTTTTTGTTTTTTTAGAATTCTTGAATATGCGGCCAATAATGTTAAGGACCCGGAATGATCTGCATGCAAATGAGAAATTAATACAACATCAACATCGTTTAACATATTGCGGCGGTTTAATTCTGGAAAAACGGTGAATCCACAATCCACCAGTACGCCACGATCCAATTCGTCACGAAAAAAAAACGAAGTATTTAATCCATCAAAAGCGCTGTCTGCCCCAATAATTTGAATTTTCATTTATAATACTTTTGTTGTGTATTTTTCCATAATGCGTTCGAATTCTTTAGGATTTGTTATAAAAGCATCATAATTTTTATGATATCCACGGTTTAATTTAGTCTTTATAATCCCCTTTCTAAAAAGGTTTGCTTTTTTTATAATTCTAACCTCGTACCCAAGTTTTTTAAGATCTTCTATATTGATTTCCTCTGCATTCATTATTTTTGCATCGGTATATTTTATATAATAATCAGAATTAAGTTTCTTAAATCCTTCGGATTCTAACTCATATACATAGATATGAGGCGTTTCACTTAAAAATATAAATACTTGTTTGTTTGTTACGATATCAATAAAGAATTGAAACGGAGCATTCATGATAGCGTATTTTATCGCTTTATTTTTATCTTCTGATGCATATATAGCTGGTTTTAATTTCCCATTTGGTTGAGACACAGTGCTTTTACATTCATCAATTTTTAAAGATTCGCCAATTTGAAATTTTTTATTCGAGCCATGGTAATACAGTTTCATTTTATTTCTCCAGTCCTAAATGTTTATACCCCTGTTCGGTGACTATGCGACCACGGGGGGTACGTTGAATAAATCCTTGTTGCATTAAATACGGTTCTATCACATCTTCTATTGTATCGGCGGGTTCGGATAATATAGCGCTCAGGTTTTCAATACCAACCGGTCCACCTGCGTAATGTTTAACGATAGCATTCATATATTCACGATCTATTTCATCCAGTCCGCGCTCGTCAATATGCAATTGAAACAAAGTTGTTTTAATAGTGTCTTCGGCAATATCTTTATTTCCCAAAGCGGTGGCAAAATCACGGGCACGTTTTAACAATCTGTTTGCGATACGTGGTGTGCCACGTGCAGACTGTGCCAGATTTGTTGCGCCCTGCTCGGCTATTGGAATTCCAAGGATGTTTGCACTGCGTTTAATAATTTTTCCCAAATCATCCGATGAATAAAAATTCAATCGTAAATCAATTCCGAATCGATCACGCAAAGGATTAGAAAGTAATCCTGTCCGTGTTGTTGCACCAACCAAAGTAAATTGCGGTAAATCTATACGAACACTTTTTGCTGATGGTCCCTCGCCCAGCATAATATCCAATTTGAAATCTTCCATTGCGGAATACAGGACTTCTTCGATTGATGTGGGCAAGCGATGAATTTCATCAATAAACAAAACATCGTTTGGCTCCAAAGAAGTTAAAATAGCGGCTAAATCGCCCTGTTTCGTCAGCATGGGCGCAGCAGTTGCACGAAAATTAGTCCCCATTTCGTTTGCGATAATATGCGCCAGTGTTGTTTTGCCCAGTCCCGGGGGACCATATAATAAAACGTGATCCATTGCTTCGCCACGTGAACTGGCGCCAGTTATAAAAACATTCAGATTTTGTTTAAGTGATTCTTGCCCCACGAAATCAGCCAGTTTTTTGGGACGAATAGTTGCCGCCATTTCATCTGGGATTTCTGGGTTTAAAAATCTTTCGTTTTCATTTTTCATTATAATAATTTATCGTCTTCGTTTTCGCGGCCAACATAAGCCTTGATATCATTATACAATTGTTTTAATTCAGCTGGTGTTGCATACTCACCGGTTGCATCTTTTATCTTTATTGTTTCCACGATTATCTGTGCTTGCTTTTTCAGAATTTGTGTCATATGAACACCAAATGCATGTGCGTCTTCGCTTTCCTTGCTGCCCTGGATCATCAAACCACGATTTGGCCGTGGGGATAAAAATGTAAAATCACTGACCGATGAATCTGGGGATACCAATGTGAAACCGCTGACCTCTGGCCTGCGCATCATTGCCTGGATCGCATACCATGCGCCCAGATGATTCCCAGCCAGCCATAAACGGTCGCTTTCTTCGTTTTGATTTTGTATCCAATCAATTACGGTCGCGATATCAATCATATTGTCCGAAGTTGTTCCCAATGTACCTTCGGAATCGCCAACGCCACGATAATTAAAACGGACAACTGAAAATCCAATATCCATATAAGCCCGAAACATAGCATAAGATACACGATCGTTCATATGATGCCCAGTATGAGGATTCCCAGGCAGAATAACCGCCAAAGGTGCCACTTCGTTCGCGGATTTATGATAAACCGAATGAATTTTTCCAGTATCACCAGAAATTATAACATCAACCATTTATTACTCCCTTGGGACATTAATGTAAGATCTAGTTCTGTTATACACCAAATGATTTCTAAATTTCAACACTATTTTTTTGTTTTGACATGTGTTGCCAAAATAGTTTAACATTAAATCGAAATAACAGGGGTAAATATCATGGCAATATTTGTGGGTGCATTTAAAAAGGTAAAAACATTCGGTTTGTTGGCATTGGTTGCGGCTGCTTTTCCGTTCGCGTCAAGCATGGCTCAAGAATTACAAACAATTTATATGGATGTTCCGGCTACTTCATACTATGCCCGTCCAGATGATCCAAACTTTGTTCCAGAAACAGAATTTATGCAACGCACAGACTCGCTAAATTATGATGATAATATAATTGCTGCGCAATCTGGACAAACTGATGCGATGCCAGGGGTCCGTTTTACAGACAGACCAGCGGTTGTGTGTCGTGATTTTGGTTGCACCAGATTGAATGATCGTATTACCAGAACATTTTTATTTAACAGTTTATCTGGCGTATTTATGACTAATGCTCATTCCCAGGTTCATATTTGCGAAGCAGACCCATTTTCACGTGTATGCTTGCAATCTGGAATCAGCTTTCCAGTCAGGGTTGGAATTGCAAATGCTTTGGTAAAAATCCCCCAGGCAACAATTACCCAGGTAAATATATCTACAGGATTGTCAAAAACTACCATAGGAATGAGCTATGATTTCTTGGTAAATGGAATCAGCGTTCAATGTGCACCAGCGTTGGTGGATTTGGTTATTCCTGCTAATTCCCAGGCTACATTGGCCACTCAGGAATTTTCATGCAATATGACTACGGATGGTTTGACTAATGTTTCATTGCTGATAAATGTTGATTATATTGATCTAGATTTTGGTATGATTGGTGGATATTATTCATTGGGATTACAGGGGCCGGCGATTGGCGGCGGTACGGGATATGCTTTGTTTAAAATGGAATTTGCAAACAAGGGTATGACAATGCAAGCGGCAACTGACGATAAAAAACCAGAAGCTATAACAATTCAGCCCGGAGAATATGCGGTTGAACCGATGGAAAAATAATAATCCCCCTGGGGTATGGGGGAAATAAATATGAAAAAAACAGTTCTTATTATTGATGATGATGACTTGTTGCGCAGCAGTCTGGCCAAAGGTCTTAAATCCGAGTCTTTCGCCGTAATAACTGCCCAGTCCGCAGAAACAGCTAATGAAATATTAAAGAGAATGTCTGTCAATGCAATCGTTCTGGATAGAATGATGGCTGGCGTTGATGGTCTAACCCTTTTAAAGGGATTACGTGCATCGGGCAATCAGACGCCAGTTATAATGCTGACAGCGTTATCCGGACCGGAAAATGCGATTGTTGGTCTTTCCGGTGGCGCCGATGATTATCTGGCAAAGCCTTTTCAGTTAAAAGAGTTGGTTTTGCGCTTGAAAAATATAATGCGTCAGTCAGAAAGTAAATTATCCAGGGAAAGAAACGCTTTGCCAACAGGACTTGCATTTTCAGATAATGAGTTCTATATTAATGATAAGTTGTTGGGATTATCAATGGCCGAGAAAGAGTTATTAAAAGATTTAACTTTTCCGGTCGGAAATATTGTGCCGGCAACCCCAATGGTCGCGAAACGTATGCGGGAAAAATTGTTAAGTCTGTTGCAAAATGTTGAATTAGTCACGGTACGTGGCAAAGGATATAAATTGGTGATAAAGTGAAACTATTTCCAAAATCTTTTTTATGGAGAACGGTTCTAATGATATTGGTGCCATTAATAGTGGCGCAAATCATTATGGCAAACGTGTTCTTTGGTAATCACTGGCAACGCGTTCATGCATCTATGGCGCGGTCTTTGTCTGGTGAAATTACAACTATGTTAAATTTGTGGGACAGCGAAAATATTAAAGCAGTTTCTACTATGGCGCATGATACAGGAATTAACGTTTCTGTGAATGAGCATCTGAATCGTCCGCGGGAAAACGATAATAAATCTCGTGAAGTTGGACAACTGGCGCAAGATTTAAAAGCCAAAGTTAAAACCCCAGTAAATATTTATATTGATCGCGGGAATCGATTGCTTTATATCGATGTATCGCGTGATGATGAAATACTGACTTTTGCGACATCACTTCGTCGTGTTTATTCAACTAGTACCGAAGTATTTATAATTTGGTTAATCGGTTCGGTTTTAATAGTTGGTATTTTAATAACCCCATTTATAATTATGCATACACGCTCTATTCATAAAATTGCACGTGCAGCAAATAAATTTGGTCGTGGATTGGATGAACCTGATTTTAAGCCAATGGGCAGCCGTGAAATCCGCGAAGCCAGTCGTGCGCTTATTTTAATGAAAGAACGTTTGAATCGGTATAATCGTACCAGAACGGATATGTTAAATGCGGTCAGCCATGATTTAAAAGCGCCTTTGTCACGTATGCGTTTGGCGGTTGAAACGGAAAGCTCGGATAAAGATGTTTTATTGCGTGATATTGATCGTATGGCCGAAATGGTTAATGGATATCTGACATTTGCGCGTGGTGAAATTCCAGAAATAGAACAAGAAATATCTTTGCCCCCGATGCTTACACGTATTGCACGTGATGCGGTTGGAAAAAAGAAGCTAGAAACTGATTTTCCATCACCTGCTGCTAATTTCTATGCCAGACCAACTGCCTTGGCCAGTGCATTCCAAAATATAATTGAAAACGCTGCCAGACATGCAAAAAAGAAAGTTTTAATTACCGAGCATGACGATATAGAATCTGTAGAAATAACCATAGATGATGACGGACACGGAATTCCAAAAGATTTACGTGCCGATGCTTTGCGCCCATTTATCAGATTAGATGCGGCCCGTGGCAAAGATACCGGCGGAACCGGATTAGGATTGTCTATTGCACAGACAGCCATTGAAAATCATGGTGGGCAATTATTACTGGAAGATTCACCACTGGGTGGATTGCGTGTCCGTGTGATATTGCCGATATAAAAAATGAAAAAAATACCTAAAATTTCTGTAATAATTCCATTGTATAATACTGAAAAATACATTGGCGATTGCCTGGATTCTGTTTTATCTCAAAACTATCCAAATTTGGAAATAATTGTTGTTGATGACGGCAGCACAGATAACAGCGTTTTAATTGCTAAATCATATAAAGTAAATGTTATAGAGCAAAAAAACATGGGTGTATCTGTTGCCAGAAATACCGGAATTAATGCCGCAACAGGTGAATATATACATTTTATTGATGCAGATGATAAACTTTTGAATAATGACTTTTATGAACGTGTAATGAATGGTATTGGTAATGCAGATATCGCAGTTGTAGGTGTCGTTGATGAAAAATATGGGGATAAGCCAGTTGAAAATTTTAAATCGGAAAAACTTTATTATGGCAAACAATCAAAGATAAGCATCAGTAAGGTTGCCCGGCGTCCTGCTGTTTGGCGTTTTGTATTTCGCCGAAGATTTTTAATAAAAAACAAATTAAAATTTGAATCCGGTCGTATAACCAGTCAAGATGTTATGTTTACAATTCCGGCTATTTTTTATGCGACTGCAATCGCAACAATTCCAAATGCTTTTTATTGGTACAGACGCGCGCCATTGGGCGCAATGCGTGACCCTGCCCGCGCGCTGGCACGCGAACAGAATAAAAAAATAGTTTGGGATCGTGCTGTTAAATTCGCGGTAAAAAATAGATTCTTTTTGGGATTCCGCCGCAGCTTTTTCAAATGGTTAAAAATGTTTTTTGCCGAGAAATAATTATCTAGATTTTTCATTATATTTATCTAGAAAATTATTAAATTGATTTTTTGTAGTTGAAGAAACCCCATTAAATTTAACATTTTTCAGTAATTTGTTTAATAAATTAATGGTTCTACTGTCGTTCGGAAAAGTTTTTACCCAATTTTGTATTAATTTCTCTATAGCATCCAAAAAATCTTGCTTTTCTTTGACGGCAGTTGGGGTTTCTTTCTTAGATTCTTTAAATTGCCTTATAATATTTTGTCTTCTATCGTTTCCCATAACACCTCCTATATTTAGGTGGTTATTTCTTTACAGGTATTTTTAATTTCTGTTTTGGAAAGATTAAATCTGGGTTTTCTATTTTGTTTGCATCAACAATCATTGTGTATCTGATGCCACGACCCAAAAAGTTTCTAGCGATTATCCACAAAGAATCATCACGGCGTACAACGTACCATGTATCATCGCCCGGTAACATTTCTGGCATTGTAAATGGATATTTTATCAATGCGGCTACTTTGTTGGATCCATCATGCATTTGGATGCGAATAGTATATTTATTGCCTGGTTTTAATTCACCAACATTTGCGCCCAGACCAAAGTTTTTATGATCGGATACATGCGCCATTCCCAAAATTTTATCGTCCAGTGCCAATGTTACGCGTGTACGTGGTATAGAAACCCCCTGAACCACGATTCGTTGGGTTTCTAAATAATCAATTTTTGTGACCTTTAAATCACCATCTGTTAATATTGGTGATTGCAAAAATTTGGAACCATTTTTATCCATCAGCAAGGACATTGAATTTGCGCTGCCTTTGTCTGATACATAAACAAATACATCAGATTCCGAGTTTAATTCCTGCTCTACCCCTGACAGACGGATTATATAATTTCCGGCGGCAAAGTTTTTTGTGGGGGAATAAACAAATTCACCATTCTTATCGGTTTTTTCTGTTGATACGATTTTGTTGTTTACTTTTATTGATATAGTATGGTTTGGCAACCAACGTCCAGCAATCAAGATTTTTCCATCTTTACCGACTCTTACCAAATCAAAGCTGGGCAGCTCGGCTTTCATGACTTCTTGGGTTGTTTGTTGTTCAACTTTGGTTGGAATTGGTTGAATGGTTGGTTCTGGAACAGTGTTTATTTTTTTATTTTCTTCAGAACACTTTGGGGATAACAAAACAGAAATCAGCATAATTATTACCGCCAAAGCACAAGCAACAGGGAACCAATAGGCTAAAATCCAATGGTTTGTCTTTTTCTGGGCCTGGGGTTTGTTTTGGCTTGCTTTAACTGTCTTTTTCGCAGGTATCAAAGCGGCTGGAACATTTGGCTTTGCAAATATATTTAATTTGCGCAAAACCTTGATTGCGATAGCACTGCGTCTGGCCATCCAGTTATTTTGGCGACTGACAGCATTATCAATAATTACATTCGTTGATTTTTTTGTTTTGCCCATATCTGCAAAACGTTCTTTTTTTTGAAACCACATAGGCGTGCCCTTTATCAGGTTATAAATTTGTTTCTCTCCGCCTCTTGTTTCAAATAATAGCCAAAATAAGTTTTATTGTCAATCCAAATTATGATAAGATATATAAAAAAGGATATCGTTATGAAAAAAATTGGAATAATGACAACAGGTGGTGATTGCAGTGGGTTAAACGCCGCTATTATGCGGTTGGTCGCCGGTGGAATTCGTCGTGGATATGAAATGTTTGGTATTTTGGACGGAACGGATGGATTGACTGAAAATCCGCCTGCTATAATTAAATTTGATGATAATTTGCCAGCTCCGGAATATATCAGAATGTCGGGCAGTTTTTTAAAAAATGGTAATGCAAAGGCGGAAAACTTTAATACAGCGGCGCGTGTTGGTAAGTTAAAAGAATTTCAAGATAAATTGAAAAAAACTATAGAAAAGCTAAACTTGGATGCTTTGGTATTGATTGGTGGAAATGGCAGTCTTAGTTTGGTGCACAATAATCGTCATGTTTATTCAAATGTTCAGATAATTTGTATGCCTAAGACTATTGATATGGACATTCCATTAACCGAAAAAACAATTGGTTTTGATACTGCGGTCCAGGGTTTAACTGCTTTTTGTGATCAATTGATGCAAACTGCACGTTCACATCACAGATGGTTTGTTGTGCAATCAATGGGGCGTGATACGGGACACTTGTCTTTGCATGCTGGTGTTGCGGTTGGTGCTTCGGCGATTTTAATTCCGGAAATTAAATTTTCAACGGACGCTTTAACTAAACATTTGAAAAATGCTCCGCGTGATTATGGTGTAATAGTGGTTGCCGAGGGTATTAAAATGCGTGGGCATTCCGGCGAAGCAGCCGATATGGTCGCACGGGAATTAAAAAAGAGCGGATTTGCGGTTCGTACCGCTTTCCCAGAGCATATTCAACGTGTTGGTGATACCACCGCAGCGGACAGAATTTTAGCGTCATGGTTTGCTGATGCGGCACTGCAGGCCATAGAAAATAATGAAACTTATGTAATGACTGCATTGGTTGATGGTGTGGTTAAAAGTGTTTCATTAAATGATATGTTTAATTCGGGCGAAGTATCGCCAGATCCCACAATTCCAGATTTAAATGTTTCAAATTCATTTGTTCCATTGAACAGTCCCCTGCTTTCTGCGGCAGTTTCTATGGGGACATATGTTGGGGAAATTAAATAAAAAAAACGTTTTTTACCCCCTTGACGGGGGGATTTTTTTAACTATATCCCAAAGAGCAAAATTATAAAATACAAGGAGTATGAAAAATGTCAAAAGTATTGGGTATTGATTTGGGTACAACTAACAGCGCTATGGCGTTTATGGATGGCACAGATCCAAAAATTATTGAAAATGCCGAGGGTCAACGTACTACTCCGTCAATTGTTGCATTTGCATCAAATGGTGAACAATTGGTCGGTATTACCGCCAAAAACCAGGCGGTTACAAATCCTGTAAACACAGTTTATGAAATTAAACGTTTAATGGGTTTGCGTTTTGATTCAAAGGAAGTAAAAGAAATTCAAAAACATATTCCATATAAAATTGTCGCTGGCGATAATACTGGTGATGCTTGGGTTGAAATTGATGGTAAAAAATATGCCCCATCACAAATCAGCGCGATGATTTTAGGTAAATTAAAAAAAGACGCCGAAGGTTATTTAGGCGAAAAAATTTCAGATGCGGTTATAACTGTTCCTGCATACTTTAATGATGCACAGCGCCAGGCAACCAAAGATGCGGGTCGTATAGCGGGCCTTAACGTTTTGCGTATTGTTAATGAACCGACTGCTGCTGCCTTGGCCTATGGCTTGGACAAGAATAAAAATGGCACTGTTGCTGTTTATGACCTTGGTGGTGGAACATTTGATATTTCCATTTTGGAAATTATTGATGGTGTGTTCGAAGTTAAATCTACAAACGGCGATACAATGCTGGGTGGGGCAGACTTTGATGCACACATCCTGCAACACTTAATCGCTGAATTTAAATCACAAAGTGGAATTGATATCAGTTCTGATAAATTAGCATTACAACGTTTGAAAGAAGCCGCGGAAAAAGCGAAAATTGAATTATCCAGTAAAACATCGACAGATGTCAATTTACCGTTCTTGACCGCGAATGCTTCGGGTCCGGTACACTTTAATACTAACCTATCACGTGCTAAATTGGAATCATTGGTTGCGGATTTAATTGATAGAACAATTGAACCTTGTAAAAAAGCATTAAAAGATGCTGGGATTGAAAAATCACAAATAAATGAAGTGATTTTGGTTGGTGGTCAAACCCGTATGCCAAAAGTTATGGAGACCGTCAAAGAATTCTTTGGTCGCGAACCACACAAAGGTGTTAACCCTGATGAAGTAGTTGCATTGGGTGCGGCAATCCAAGGCGGTGTTTTAAAAGGTGATGTCAAAGACGTTTTGTTATTAGATGTTACCCCATTATCGCTGGGTATTGAAACTTTGGGCGGTGTATTTACACGTTTGATTGATAGAAATACAACAATTCCAACAAAAAAGTCCCAAGTCTTTTCAACTGCCGAAGATAATCAAAATGCGGTTACAATTCGTGTGTTCCAGGGCGAACGAGAAATGGCAGCAGATAATAAATTATTGGGACAATTTAATCTAGAAGGGATTGCCCCTGCTCCACGTGGTATGCCACAGATAGAAGTATCATTTGATATTGATGCAAATGGTATTGTTCATGTATCAGCCAAGGACAAAGGTACCGGAAAAGAACAAATGATTTCAATTAAATCTGATGGTGGTCTGTCCGAAGAAGAAATCAAAAAAATGATGAGTGATGCCGAAGCAAATACAGAGGCGGATCGTAAAAAGCGTGAGCTAGTTGAGGCGAAAAACCAGGCCGAAGCAGCAGTCTTTGCAACCGAAAAATCGTTGAAAGAACACGGTGATAAAGTTGACGCGACAACTCGTGATGCAATAGAATCGGCCAAGAAAGAGTTGTCCGAAGAATTGGCTAAATCTGATGCAACAGCAGAAAGTCTGAAAACCGCGACAGATAAATTGACCGAGTCCGCAATGAAGCTGGGCGAAGCAATTTACAAAGCGCAGCAGGCCACAGCCGAAGCAGAAAAATCAGAATCAAAAGATGATTCTGGGAATAAATCTGAAGATGAGGCCAAAGACGCCGAAGTCACAGAAAAATAAAAATCGCGCGAAAGCGCGATTTTTTTATATTTATATTTTTTATTTAACTTTATTTTCTTTTGATGATTGTATTTGTTTAACAAAGCTTTCGTATTCTTTCATAATCATATAACAAGATTGTTTTGCTCTCATATTATCTCCCCCGAAATCGGCTTTTTCACAGTCGCATATATCTTGGACTAACTTTTTCCCTTCGGGGCTGTATTCACTTATAAGTTTTCTTTCTTCTTGAAAATCCTCATAAAAATTTTTATTTATAATACCTAATAAAATTAATGTTCCGCCAACAATAGATAATATTTTAAAATATGACTTTAATTTAAGATTTTTTTTCATAAAACATTCCTTTTGTCTTTGATAGAAATTAATGTAATACATAAAGAGTAATTTGTCAAAGATAACTTTTAAATTTTATTATTTGTATTTTTCTAAGATTACTTTTATAATTGCCCTTATGAAACATATACCGGTTCTTTTAGAAAGCGTTTTAAAAACTTTGGGTGACATCAATGGTAAAACAATTATTGATGGGACATTTGGTGCCGGTGGTTATACCAGGGCTTTGTTGGAACGCGGCGCAAATGTTATTGCATTTGACCGAGATTCGTCTGTTATCCCCGTTGCAGAATCCGTATCGGCAGAATTTGGAGATAAATTTCAATTTATAAATTCCCCCTTTTCTGAAATTAATAAATTATCAAAATCAGTGGACGTAATAATATTTGATTTTGGGGTTTCTTCTATGCAGATTGACACGCCAAACCGTGGATTTTCGTGGCGGTTTGATGCGCCCCTGGATATGCGGATGGGCGATGGGGAATCAGCAACAGATTTAATCGCGGATTTATCTGTCTCTGAAATTGCGAAAATTTTATCGGATTATGGGGATGTAAAAAAGGCGGGACCGATTGCACGTGCGATTAAAGAAGCCCTGCCTCAGACTACTTTTCAGTTGCGGGATTTAATTTATAATCCAAAGGATGTTGCCCCTGTATTTCAGGCTTTGCGTATTGCTGTAAATGATGAATTGGGGCAAATATCCGCGGCATTGAATGCTGTCCCGGATTTATTGAATGTTAATGGAATTTGCGCATGTGTTACATTTCATTCATTAGAAGATAGAATTGTAAAATCAAAATTTCGTGAATGGACAACGCCAATTGGTGATCCTCGATTTCCCGCCGCACCTGCCCCATTTGAAATGTTAAAAACTTATCGTCCATCTGAATCTGAATTGGAATTAAATCCGCGCGCGCGATCGGCCCATTTGCGCGCAGTAAAAAAAATAAAAATGTGATTGACGCATAACGCGTAATTTTGTAATCTGTTGACACAAAAAGGAAGAAAAAATGAAAAAGATTTTATTTACTATTTTATTATCTGTTATTACAATTTCTGCGGCCAATGCGGTATGTCCTGTATGTACGGTTGCGGTTGGCGCGGGACTTGAAGGGGCTCGTTTGCTGGGCGTAGATGATGTAATTACTGGAATTTGGGCTGGGGCATTGATATTATCAATGTTTTTTTGGACGGTTGGATGGCTTAAAAAGCGCAATGTAAAAAATTTATTTTTACAAATAATTTTGCCATTTATTTTCTATTATGCATTGTTGGCTGGTGTATATTTGTTGCCTGATATAACATTTGGGGAACGCACAATGTTTGGTATTGATAAATTCTTGTTGGGTGTAATTGTTGGTACGATATCATTTTACTTTGGCGCACGTTGGTATAAAAAAATAAAACGGGAAAATGGCGGACATGCAAAATTTGCATTCCAAAAAGTAATAGTTCCAATATTCTTCTTGCTGGTTGCAACCGCAATCTTTGCAGCAATAGTATATTTTAAATAAAGGATGATTGAAAAATGAAAAAGAAAGTTGAAAAAAAATTAACTTTGGAACAATTGATTGAAAAGGCAGATAATGCGAAAAAAGCCAATCCGTTGGATTTGTCTTCGGACCAGGATTTAACAATTGCTTTGATGAATTTGGTATCACTGGAAGAACATTTTTTCTTTTCCGGTGCAAAAACCGGCAAAGTTGGTTTTTACGATTTGATAAATACAGTTCGTGATATGCGTAAAGAATTAATGTTACGCATTGTAAAATCTAATGATGTAAAAAATGGCGAAGTATGGTGTATTTCAAAACACTTGTTGGCCGCATCTATGCGATTAAAAGAAGTCGGGGACAAGGCGAATTTAGCGGGTAAGAAAAAAGATGCTCAAAATTTATATGGAAAAGCATATGATTTATATTCTCTGTTCTGGGGAATTAATATGGATTTAATTGATATGGACGGAGTAAAGAAAGTTGAGGGAGATATCTTACCCTATAAATCCGGCGAAGATTGTGAAGAAATGAAAATAAAGTTTGCAAAAAAAACACTTACAAAAAAATCAACGGCCAAGCGTTTGGGTGATTGGGTTCGTAATGCGGTTAATTGCTGTATAGAATAAAAAATTCCCCTAATTATTGGGGAATTTTTTTATTTGCTTTTTCAATTGTGTTAATTAAAATAGCAGTTGCGTTGCGGGCGTAGTCCAATGGTAGAATGCGAGCTTCCCAAGCTTGAGACGAGGGTTCGATTCCCTTCGCCCGCACCAGGGTTTAAAGAAAGTGTGTTTGAATCGGGTAATCTCGCGATGCACACATCAATTCGCCGCTAATAACGCGTCTTATTGTGTGTTTGTTCGCTCGGTTTCCCCTCGCCCGCACTAAGATTATAAAAAGGTTAAATAATGATAGATTACAATAAAATTGCAGCGGAAGTTCTGGATACAGAAACAAAAGGGTTGGTTGAATTAAAAGAATCTTTGTTAAAAGATCCTGCATTTGGCCGCGCGATTGATTTATTGACGCAAAGACGTGGCGCAATTGTTGTGACAGGGATGGGAAAATCAGGCCATATTGCTAAAAAAATAGCGACAACAATGTCCAGTACCGGCAGTCGTGCCTTCTTCTTGCATCCAGGAGAGGCATCACACGGCGATATGTCTATTATTTCTTCGGATGAAATTATAATCGCAATTTCTAATTCTGGGGAAACCAAAGAACTGTTGGATATTATCGGATATTCTAAACGATTTGATGTTCCCCTTATTTCAATTACTCGGGCAGAAGATTCTGCTTTGGCACGCGCGGCCACTGTTTCTTTGGTTATGCCGGCCGTTCCGGAATGTTGCATTATTGGTAAAGCCCCAACGACCAGTATGTTGCAAACAATGGCACTGGGGGATGTTTTAACTGTTATTTTGGAACATGTAAATAATTTAACCCCTGATATGTATAAAAGTTGGCACCCAGGCGGAAAGCTGGGCGCATCATTTGTACGCGTATCAGATTTAATGCATAAAAGTGATGAGTTGCCAATCGTAAAAGATACAGATTTGTTTGAAACCGCGGTAGAGGTTATGGGTCGTCCAGTTCACTTTGGTTGCGTAGGCGTTGTTGATAATGGTGGAAAATTGATAGGGGTTTTCACCGATGGTGATATCCGCCGCCAAATTTCAAATGGGTTGCTTGGTAAGCAAATGAATGAAATTATGAAAACAAATCCACTGACAATCAGTCCAAATGTTTTGGCGTTCGAAGCTTTGCGTATTTTGAATGAAAGAAAAATACAAACACTATTCGCTTTGAACGATTCAGGGCAACCAGTTGGAATTATAAGCTTTCATGATTTATTAAAAGCAGGAATCGCTTGACTTTCTCTTTTTTCTGCGTAATAATTGTGGCAACCAAATAAAAATCCTTCGTCTGTGGACGCGGGACACCGAACGGCAAGTTTTGCTTTCGGTGAATTTTTATTGAAAAACAAAAAGGATAAAATTATGGCAGTTGTAATCAGACTTGCAAGACACGGCGCAAAAAAACGCCCTTATTATCATATCGTTGTTACGGACAGTCGTTTGGCCCGTAATTCTGGAAATGTTTTAGAAGTAATCGGAAAATATAACCCAATGTTGGCAAAAGATTCCGAAGATCGTATAAAATTGGACGCAGACAAAGCAAAAGCTTGGATGGCCAAAGGTGCACGTCCATCAGATCGTGTTTATAAATTTTTGGCAAATGCTGGAATATTGGCCGCAAAACCACATCCTGTACAAACCAAGAAAAATCAACCATCTGAAAAGACCCAGATGAAATTGAAAGACAAAGAAGCTAAATTAGCAAAAATTGCCGAAGAAAAAGCATCTGCAGAAGCAGCGGAAAAAGCTGAATCTGAAAAGCCAGTCGAAGCTCCAGCAGCAGAGGTACCTGTAGCTGAAGAAGCTCCAACGGAAGAAAAACCTGCAGAGGAAGCACCAGCAGAAACACCTGTAGTTGAAGAAGCTCCTGCAGAAGAATCCCCAGCAGCGGAATAATAAAGTAAATTAAATGGGGGCGCTGTTGCGCCCCTGTATATAAAAATGGAAAATACGAATAAAATTCTTGTTGGCAAAATTGTTGGCGCCCAGGGTTTGCGTGGTGAACTGCGTGTTCATACTTATACTCAAAATCCAACAGATTTTGCAGGATTAAAAGTTGAAAGTGAAAAATTTAATCCGGGTGAATTAAAATTTGTTCGCGCTTTACCCAGTTCGGTTATAATAATTGCAAAGATTGCCGGAATTGACGACCGTACAACAGCCGAAACTTTATGTGGAACAGAATTATTTATAAATCGTGATGACCTGCCCGCTTTATCTGATGGCGAATTTTATCATGATGATTTAATTGGTATGATGGTTGGGACGAATAAAGTTGTTGCGGTTCATAATTTTGGTGCGGGGGATATTTTGGAATTGGATAATGGCGAAATGATTTCTTTTTCTGGCGCAAAAGTTGATATGGAAAGCAAAAAGATTTTATTTAATTAATAAATAGAGATTATAAATATGGATATAAAAAAATTTAAAAAAATAGATGATTGGAGTT
>JBAYXF010000012.1:0-15702 GCA_041673665.1 Alphaproteobacteria bacterium
TTGTGGCGCCTGGGGCAATGCATAAACCATTCCATGATGCAAACGACTGGGCACGATAAAATCACGCGCGCCTTCTGGTGAAGAGTTCCCCAAAAGCGGTGTTTGAAATTCGGAAAATCCCATATCCCACATTTTATCGCGCATTGATTTTATAACGCGATTTCGGAATAAAATTTTATGATGCATTTTTTCACGACGCAGATCCAAATACCGATATTTTAAACGCAATTCTTCAGATGTTTCTTCGTCGCCAAAAACCTGGAATGGCAAAACTTCGGACGTTGTTAAAACGTCATATTTTTTAACCTGAATTTCTATTAAACCTGTTGGAATTTTACTGTTGATTGCTTCTTTGTCGCGTTTTACAACCGTACCTTGAACAGATATAACCGATTCTGGACGAATATCAGCGGCCTCTTCCATATTATCTAATACACACTGGGTAATGCCATAATTATCACGCAAATCAATAAATAACAATCCACCATGGTCGCGTTTACGATGAACCCAACCAGATAAAACAACAGCCTCTCCGACATTTTTATCAGAAAGCTCTCCGCAAGTATGGCTGCGATATTTTGATTTAAGCGATAACATAATAACACCTTTTGTTTTTTGAATCTTCCAATTCGCAGGGGCGCGAGATTAAGTGCGCGCGGTGCCACCCTGTTTTATATCTTTATTAGTATTTCAATTTGCTCCGCGGTCGTTAATCGCATCACAACAAAATTAAATACCCTAATATTATACCAAATTATGGTGCCCCAAGCAAGAATCGGACTTGCGTCTCGTCCTTACCAAGGACGTGTTCTACCATTATACTATTGGGGCAGTGCCAAGATTATACACATCCAACCCCAAAAATCAATAAATTTATAAATTTACTATTGATAATATATTTATAAAAATTATACTTAAAACAAGAAAAGAGGGAAAATGTCAGAAGTAAAAAAACTGATTGATGGTTATAAAAAGTTTTATAAAGACAACTTTATAACTAATAATAATAATATTTTTGGTGATGTACAAAAATCACAAAGCCCAAAAACACTTATAATTTCTTGCAGCGATTCTCGTGTGGATCCAGCGATTCTAACAAATGCTGAAGTTGGTGATATATTTGTCGTCAGAAATGTGGCCAATATTGTTCCACCATATCAACCAGAATGGGAAACAAAACATGGAACCAGTGCCGCTTTAGAATTTGCCGTAAATTATTTAAAAGTTAAACATATCGTTGTTTTTGGACATTCTGATTGTGGCGGAATAAAAGCATTGGTGAACAATGATATTGATACAAATAATAATTTTAGCTTTATAACAGATTGGGTAAAAAACTTGTTTGACATAAAGAACAAAATACCAAAAAATGTAAAAGATAAATATATTTTCTGCGAAAAAGAAAGCATAAAACTATCAATGAATAATTTACTGACATTTCCATGGATAAATGAAAAGGTCAACAAAAATGATTTAAAAATCCATGGGTGGTACTTTTCAATAAAAGATGCATCTTTATCAGTATTTGATAATAAAAGTAACGAATTCGAAAAAATAAAAACCTAGATTGTTTTTCGTCCCCCGCATGGGTGACTTGATTTTTGGTAGCGGGTGAGGGATTCGGACCCCCGACCAAAGGATTATGATTCCTCTGCTCTACCACTGAGCTAACCCGCCACGAGGCCCAATTATAACAGCCCATTTATAAAAATCAAGAAAAACCAATCACCAATCTATGGGCTTTTTGGCCTGTGCAACCAGATATTCATTTGCACATGAAAAATGATGATTATCAAAAAAACCACGATGCGCGGACAATGGCGATGGATGAACTGACTTTAATATCAAATTTTCGGCCGCATTTACAAAATCTGCTTTCTTTTGCGCATAACTGCCCCACAGCATATAAACCAACCTTGTGCGTTCCGATAACGCGCGAATTACAGAATCTGTAAATTGTTCCCACCCTTTGCCAGTATGCGATGCAGCCAAGTGTGCTTGGACCGACAGGGTTGAATTTAAGAGCAACACGCCCTGCTGTGCCCAATGTGTCAAATCGCCATTGGTCACACTCGGTCGACCTAAATCATTTTGAATTTCTTTGTAAATATTTTTTAACGATGGTGGCAAAGCAATTCCTTTTTGAACCGAAAAACAAAGTCCATGTGCTTGGCCTGGTTCGTGATATGGATCCTGGCCGATAATTACAACACGGGTTTCATCAAATGGACACAGATTAAATGCATTGAAAATATCGCTGGGCGCGGGATAAATTTTTTTCCCAGATGTGTATTCCCTGCGCACAAAATCAGTCAGATTAATAAAATAGTCTTTATTAAATTCGTCAGCCAGCGCCGTTTTCCAAGATTCTTCTATTTTTACATTCATAATTTTATTAATCCATTTTGGCAAGACTTCCATAATACAACATCAATATATCCGCGCGGCATCCCTGTTTCAATTACCAAAAATTCAAACATATCATCGCATGCCTTTTTTACATCTTTATCCAGTTTTCCGTTATCAATTTTATTATGTAAATTTTTTCCTGAAAATTTAACCCCCAAACGTTGAATCCAAATATCGTATTTTACAATATCTTCGCCCAAGTTCCTTGCCAGATGATTTGCCGTTATTTTGCCGATATGCGGCAGCGTTAATAAATAGGAAAGCTTTTCATCCAAAGAATTAAAATTATAATAAAAATCCCGGTGTTTTTGACGATTTTTCCATATATTTATGATCGCAGTTATCTTGTTTTTGTTATGGAAAATTGCAAATAAATCATCAAATTTTGGTTGTTGGTTTTTATCCAAATAATCCATTATTTGAGCATGCACTTTTTTCGCTGTTTTTTGTGAAAATCCACCGGCTAAAATTACATAAATTGCCTGGCGTGCAAAATCATATTCCGATATGGTTTTTTTATTTAACAAACGTTCTTTTATCACAGAAAAATTTTCAGAATCAGAATTTAAACCCAAATCGGATAATTGTTTTTCCAATTCAAAAAATAGCTTTCTTGACAGGTTCATTAAACATTAATTCCTTGCCGTCTAGCTTTATCAACAATATGATTAAACTTTTCATTTACTCTGGTTTTTATTTCATCTTTTGAAATATTCAGGGCCAACATTACAAATTCCATATTGCATATTACATCGCCCATTTCTTCGATAATTTTTTCACGACGCTCTTTGCCGACATTAAACTGTTTAAACAATTCTTTTGTTAGCTCTACCAGCTCTTCACCAAGTTTATATGCAGCGAACCGTTCCCCGTTTTCGCGCTCGGCCAGTATTTTTGTTGCAATCTGAGATTGATTTTCATCAAACATTTTGACCCCCAAAATTATAAATATCACTGACTTTTATATATCAACATTTGCATTTAATGCATTATCAACAATAAAGTCACGGCGTGGCTCAACAACGTCGCCCATCAGCATGCTGACGACCTCGTCTGCTTGGACGGCATCGGATACCTTGATTTGGAATACATTACGATTGTTTGGATCCATTGTTGTTTCCCACAATTGTTCCGCATTCATTTCACCCAAACCTTTATACCGTTGGATTTTAATTCCTTGTTTGGCATATTCAAACGCGGTATCTAATAATTGTAATGCGCCCCATATTTTTTGGGACTTTGTTTTTACCCGCAGTTCAACAGGCGCTTTAAACATAGAAATTAATTCATCACGACCCTGCATACGTTCCCACGTACGAACTTCGGGAGAATCTAATTTTTCGTGCGGCACAAAGTATTTTTCTGTAACACTTCGCAAAGTGCGTGAAATTTCAATTCCATTATTATCAGACGAAACTTTCCATCCACGTTCAAACTCAAGCTCGCCTGCATCCAAGAATTTTTCAACATTTGATAACGACGCATTAATATTTGCCGACAAACAATTATTCAAAGCCAATGCTTCTATAAAACGTAACGGAGCAATTGAATGCAAAGGCTGCAAAACAATCTTCATATTTGCAATCAAACCCAAAGTGCGTTTTAAATCCGCACCCGCAATTTGCTCGCCACCAGATGTGTTTATTACCCCATCTGCTGCCAATTGTTCCATTAAATAATTATCCATTTCTCGTTGATCTTGCAAATACAATTGTTGCTTGCCGCGGGTAATTCCGTAAAGCGGCGGCTTTGCTACATAAATATAACCACGTTCAATTGCTTGGGGCATATGACGATAAAAGAACGTCATCAACAATACTTGGATATGTGAACCGTCAACGTCCGCGTCAGTCATAATTATGATTTTATGATAACGCATTTTTTCAATATCAAAATCATCTGCACCAATACCCGAACCCAGCGCAGATACCAACGTCCCAATTGTTTCAGACGCCAACATTCTGTCGAAACGAACGCGTTCAACATTTAAAATTTTTCCACGAAGCGGCAAGATTGCCTGGAATTTTCTATCGCGTCCCTGCTTGGCCGTACCACCAGCCGAATCCCCCTCGACTATAAACAATTCGCAATTTTCTGGATTCCTATCCGAACACTGCGCTAATTTGCCAGAAATAACATTCATATCTGGGCCGGTCTTTTTACGGGATAATTCACGTGCTTTACGTGCAGCCTCGCGCGCAGTTGCGGCTTCGATAATTTTATCAATAATTGTTTTTCCAATTGCTGGGTTTTCTTCCAAATACTCATACAGCATTTCAGAAACCGCACTTTCCACAACCGGACGGATTTCACTGGATACCAATTTATCCTTGGTCTGGCTGCCAAATTTTGGGTCTGGGATTTTAACACTGACGATATTTGTTAAACCCTCTCGGAAATCTTCGCCGGTCAAATTAAGGTCTTTTTTATTACCCTTTTCAGCAATATACTTATTTAATGCACGCGTAAGACCCGCACGGAACCCTGCTAGATGCGTCCCTCCTTCTTTATTTGGGATATTATTAGTAAAACAAAGTGAAGTTTCATTATATGCGGTGGTCCATTCCAGAACAATTTCCACATAAGTATCACCAACCTGTTTTATCATTTGTATTGGTTCTTTGGTCAGTTTTTCTTTAGATTTATCTAAATACGTCGCGAAGCCTTTTAAACCATCAACTGAATGAAACTCTTTGGTCTTTTTTTCCGCCCCGCGCAAATCTTCGAATATAATCTTAACATTAGCATTCAAATAAGATTGTTCGCGCAACCATGTTTCCATGGTATCCACACTAAATTCTGTAAATGTAAATGTATCTTTGGATGGCAAAAATGTTACTTCGGTACCATGACGATTACCGCCAATTTCTTTGATCGACAATTCTGTTTTTGGTGCACCATCGGCAAAAGACATTGTTGCTTCTTTACCATCGCGCCAAACCCGAACCTCAAGCCAGGAAGAAAGAGCATTCACAACAGACACACCAACTCCGTGCAAACCACCGGAAACCTTGTATGCTCCGCTGGTTTCATTATCAAATTTACCACCTGCGTGCAATTCGCACATTATCAGTTCCACCGCGCTGCGGCCCTCGGCGTGATTGATATCAAACGGCATACCACGACCATTATCACGAATTGTTGCGCTGCCATCAGAATTTAACGAAATATAAACACTGTCGGCATAGCCCGCCATTGCTTCGTCAATCGAGTTATTTACAACCTCATAAATCATATGATGCAAACCAGAACCGTCACCAACGTCTCCGATGTACATTCCTGGACGTTTTTTTACCGCCTCTAACCCTTTTAAAACTTTAATTGAATCGCCTGTATACTTGTTTTCTACTGCCATAAATTTCTTTCCTTTTTTAGCCTGTAAAATATAGCAATTTATGATATAATTAGCAAGGAAAAAGAGGTAAAAATGAAGTTTAAATTATTATATTTTGGAGAGCTGCGAGTCAATCCCAAAAAGCGTTCCCAGCATATTGCAAACATAAGAATGCAATTTCATCCTCAGCTTAAAAAATTGGTTGAAAACAGTCCTTGGAACAACTTGCAAAAATATATGATGCCAAATCCGACCAAAAGCCCTATTTCCACACGCCATATTGGCGGAATAGACTGGAATCCTATAATTACACCTAATCTCAAATTATTGGCCGAATTAGATATATTGCTGCTACACCCTGAAATCGTTGGTTTGGCGCGCACAGATGTTGATAACCGCATGAAAACATTGTTGGATGCTTTGCGCAGCCCACAAAACGAACATGAAATTGGTGAGAACACCCCGAAGAATATGGGGCCAATCTATACCTTATTAGACGACGATCACTTAGTAACCAAGATTTCTGTAAATACCAGTCATTTGCTCAGTCCTAATATATCTAACAGTCCTGTACGCGACAAAGATGGCGAAGAAAAAGTCTTTATGGTTATAGACGTAAATGTTCGCGTGGCCGAGGGGAATCTAGAAAATCTGCCGTTTATGGTATAAATCTATTAAAAAAGCCGGATAAACCGGCTTCTCTTAAAACCTGGCCATTCCGCCATTTACATGAATTGTTTGCCCTGTTATATAGGACGCTTCTTCCGATGCCAAGAACAAAACAATATCTGCAATGTCTTTTGGTTCTCCAAATCGACCCGCAGGTATTTGTTTTAAATACGCTTCTTTCAGATCATCTGGCAAAACATCTGTCATTGGTGTTTTTATAAACCCAGGCGCAACACAATTTGCGGTAATGCCGCGTGATGCAACTTCGGCCGCAATGGATTTTGTCATTGCAACTATTCCGCCCTTGGACGCTGCATAATTTGCCTGGCCAGGGCCACCAATTGCACCGATAACCGATGACATGTTGATAATACGACCAAATTTATTTTTCATCATTGGCACAATTGCTGCGCGACAAAGTTGAAAACATGCACGCAAATTTGTATTCAAAACATCATCAAACTGTTCATCAGTCATACGCATCAAAAGCGTATCCATGGTTATCCCAGCATTATTGATTAAAATATCAATTTTACCGGCTTTTTCGACAGTTTCTTTGATAAGTCTGTCTGCCTCGCCTGGCTTTGAAACATCTGCTACAATCGCTATAAATTCATTGCCCATTTCTTTTAATTTTGCCTCATTACGACCGGTAATAACAACCTTGGCCCCCATATCATGAAATGTACGGGCTATTGCTTCGCCAATTCCACCCGTAGCGCCAGTAATAAGTGCAACTTTATCTTTTAATGAAAACATTTTATCTTCCTTTGTTGTAATCAAAATATACTTCTTCGTATCTTTTTGCTTTTCTTCTTGCTCGTTGTCTTTCTGAATGTGCGGTTTTCTCACACCCTGTTTTAAAAATACCTTTTCTTGTGGGTTTGTTTAATTTTGCTAATTGATCTGACCCTAGCAATTCTTGCTCTTTTTTACTTATTATAGGTTTTTCAGACTTTTTTAATTTTCGTATTAACTTCCCTCTTCTATAATCATCTTCGTGTTTATACGCCATTTTATATCTCCAGCTTTCTTGCCGCTAGTTCTGGAACTATGCGCGGTGTTAAGCCTGTTAAAATAGCACCTGGTCCAACCTCTATCGTTTCTGTGACTCCCAATGACGGCAACCCCAAAACCGTTTCACGCCAACGCACACCGTGTGTAATTTGATAAACCAACGCTTCTTTAATCTCGTTAATGTCTGTCATTGGCGCAGTTGTTTTATTAGAAACCAGCGGCAAAACAGGTGTTGCTATTTCTATTTTATTCAATGCTTCCTGCATTTTTTCTGCAACGGGCTGCATCAATCTGGAATGTGGTGGCACCGACAAAGGTAATAACATCGCGCGTTTCGCACCTGCTTCTTTGGCCAATTCCATTGCGATTTCAATCGCAGGTTTTGAACCAGAAATTACAACCTGGCCAGGTGAATTATCGTTTGCGATATCACAAACCATGTCCTTGCCCGCCTTTTTTTCTGCGGCTTTGCAAAGCGCTAGTAATTTATCAATGTTTATACCCATTATGACGGCCATCGCCCCTTGTCCCACCGGAACCGCTGTTTGCATTGCATCGCCACGTAAACGCAATAATTTTGCTGTATCAGAAACACTGATTGCGCCAACCGCACATAACGCTGTATATTCGCCCAACGAATGTCCCGCAACATATTTTACATCGTCTGGAATTTTTCCAAACGCACGCAACATAGCCATAGACACTGCAAAAATTGCAGGCTGAACATTCGCGGTCATTGTTAATTCTTCCATGGGACCATTAAAAATCAAATCTGATAATTTTTGATTTAATGCGGAATCAACTTCTTCAAAAACCGAACGCGCATCAGCATTATTATCATACAAATCTTTTCCCATACCAACTGCTTGGGAACCCTGTCCGGGGAAAACTAGTATCGAAACCATATAATCTCCTTTTTATGAATAATAGAGTAAAAAAATGAAGTTCGCAAGGCCTTACGACAAAATAGATGTTATTTGATCTTGCATATCAAAAGTACCAAAAACCACCCATGCGATTACGGCAGAAACCATCAAAATTCCAATAGAATTCATTATACTGGAAATGTTTTCCATCTTTCTGACCGACATATCCAAATAGTCATTTGCTATTTCTGACAAGTTTTGATCAAAATCATTCATGTCGGCATAAATAGTTAAATCTCCAATAATTTCATCGTTTGGAAATCTGGTCTTTGTATTTAATAGTGCGCGCCCCAAGTTATCACCATTAGAAATATTTTGTAAAGCGTGCTCTAAAATATTTTTTAAATATCCGCCTGAATTATCCGCCAACATTTTCATCGACACCGGCAATGAACCGCCCGATTGAACCATTGCTGCTAATGACATCATCCAACCAACAGATATAAATATTTTATATAAAGACCACGGTGGAACCGAGTCAAACAAAACCCTTAATTTCCCGGCCCAGTTTGCCAAAGAAACCCAGATTAAAATAAACGCACCAAACATCCCCGTCAAGGCTATGTACCAATAACTGCCTAAAAATCCGGACGTGGAAACCAGCGATGCAGCCGTGCCGCGCCATATTATTTCGCCACCAGCGGCCTCGGCCAAGGGCGGAACCAAATACAAACCAACCGCTATAATAATTAAAAAGGTCAACATCAACAAAACCGATGGGTACAACAAAGCACCCAACATTGATTTTTTTATTTTACCAATTCCTTCTCCGACACGAACAACATTATCCAGCGCAATAGATAATTTAGAAATATCGCCAACTGCCAACATCAATGTTTCAAACGCTGGCGCCCATCCACGTGTGGCCTCTGGAAAAGGGATACCTTGTTCCAAACTGTCCTGCCAAGAACTTATTACTATTGCGAATGGTTCTGACGGCTTGGATCCGCTGCGGCTTTCAGTTACATAAATTCTATCCAGCGCATCCATCAAAGTAAAATTATTGCGCAACATTGATGCCAGTTTACGATACAAACCCATGCGCTTGTCAGAATCCAAGCGAAACATCATTTTTGCATATAAAATGTCCAATTTTGTTGCCATAAAAACACAAGTTTATTTTTAATATACTCCGGGTTGATCCAACAATCCAACCCAGCGCTCTAATTCTGATATACCAATAATTCCCTTTAACATTAATTCCGTTGCGGATTCTTTTAACGTACGACCATCTAATTCTTCTATCCAGTATTTTACAGCGTCCGCGGATTTGCCGGATAACGAATATTCCAAGAACTTATTATCGGTTATTATAATTTCACCGGCCTTTATACGACCTATGGTTCCTTTGCCATTACAATATTTACAACCATCGCCACGGAAATAAACCTGCCCGAGACCTATTTCACCAAAAGACTCCAGCACGCGTTTATACGCTGGATGTTCCGGAAATTCTGCCAATTTCTTTCTGCACTGCGGGCATAATTTTCTAAATAACCGCATCGAGATTAAACCGCGCATCATTGTTTCATCTTTTAATTTAAACCCTTCAACCCCAATATCCAATAATCTGGTTAATGCCGCCATTGCAGAATTAGCATGCAAAGTTGTCCAAACCGAATGACCAGACAATGCGCCCTTGACCGTTAACTGCGCCGCTGACAAGGTTCTGATTTCGCCAACCATTAAAACATCTGGATCGCTTCGCAACGCTGATTGTAATGCTTCGGTAAACTTATCCTCGCGCTGTTCTTCGTTATTCGCATTTACAACGGGGATTTGATGACTACCGAAAATTTTTCTTTCTGCGGGATCTTCGATAGTAATCAGATTAATTTCATAACTGCGTTCTTTTAACATCAAAGACATATTTTGAAAAAGCGTTGTTGATTTTCCACTGCTGGTTGGTCCAGCAACAACAACCAAGCCCGTCGGAAACGAACGCATCCGCATCAAAAGATTTCTTTCGTATTCACCAAACTCTTGCTCTGTTTTAATTGTTTCTGCAGGATTATCATACAACAAACGCATAACTACATATCTGCTGCCGAATGCAATTGGATTAAATTGCATACGAACGCCCATAATGCCATTTGGTAAATATAAATCTTTGGTTCCGCGTAATGGGGTTCGCCCATCTTTTTGTGCGCTTTGGTATTCGTTCTGGGCATAGTTAGAATTAGATTGATCTGCTGATGCAAACGCCGCACGAACAAAGGATTCCCCCCAACTGGAATTGTATTCCAGAACTGATTGCATGCTGCCGTCTATTCTAAAATAAATAGTTGTCTGATCTGAAACCTCTATATGAATATCAGAAACTTTCATTGATGCTGCGCGTGCAATTATATCAACAAAATCTTTCTGCATCTGGTTATCATAATACAGCGGTGCACGTGCGGCAGACCCAGAAGTTTTTGTCTCGTTATATCTGTAAATAACAGATATCAAACCCAAATCACTGTAATACGGTTCTTTGGTTGCACGTTTTTCTTTTTTTAATAATTCAAGAAAAGATATAACACGACCATCATAACGATGTGTTCTGGAAATTATTAATTCCCCGCCAGAAAAATATGCCAAGAAGTTCTGTGTATCACGTGGGGTCCCCAGCTCGCCGCCAGGCGCAGTCAACAGAACATTTCCATCAGAAAAAAGATGTTCTACAATTTCTTTTTGTGTCAGTACAGAAATGTTTTCCGGAACGGATAAATTTTCTATGCCCGTTTTTGTTTTTTTCTGATCAAGATTTTTATTTCCTGGCATTATTTATTAAATTTCTAATTATTGCTATGAACGCCCAATGTTTGTGTTTCACCATCTTTAGATAAAACAACGCCTTCGTCCAAAGAAATTAAATCAACATTGTGTCCATCTAAATCTTTGCCGACAGAAACTTTTTTTCGTTGTCCTGTTTTATTATCTTCCAGCGTTGCAACCAACTGGTTCCCTGCACCAATAATCTCTACCAGTCTATATTTTTCCTGTATTGGGGCAAACTCTGGCTCTGGCTCTGATTCTTTTCTGTCAATCTCTCTTTTACCAGGCATCGGGGCGGTGACCATATTCTTTTTTTGTGCTTCTAATTTTTGTTTTTCAACTTCAAGCCGTTGACGTTCCAACTCTAGCTCTTGTGCTTTAGCATTCTTGGCACCATTTATAGAATCAATTTCGTTTTTAATTCTAACACGTTCGGCGTCCATTCTATCCATTTCCAATTGCATTTGAGCATTTTCTTTCTCTAGCTGCCACAAGACTTTTCTTTGTTCCAAATCAGTAATTTTTTCAAACACAGTACCCGACGGATCATAAGTGTCTGCCTTGGTATTTACGTCTGCAATCGCGGGTATTGTAAAGATTGCTGAAATAAATAATAAAATTTGCATCAATTTATTTTGCATAGATTTTAACCTCATAGTTCCATTTGCGCGAACGCGAATCCCATTTAACAGACGATAAAGATATCGGCGAAACCTCATCAAACATTTTTATAAATTCGTCCGGTTTAAGTTTAGAGTCCGCCTCTATTATAACCATATGCGTTGTAACAGTTATATCGCCTTGGGTGCTTGTTTCTGCGCTTGGTTTTATATTGGCAAATTTTCCAATTTTTTGAAAGATATTATTTACAGAAAAAATTACATCTTCTATCTCTATTTTGGGTTCGTTTTCCCCAAATGCTGGCAGCGGCGTTAAATCAACACTGATTACAACATTAGAATCTGTATTTTCCATAACATAAACATTTTCCCCCATCAAAAAATCAATAGAATTATATAATTCTTCTAGCGTTCCATAGCTGCGATTTAATGTTGCCCTTGCTGAGTTTTCTTCACACACCGCATTTTGTTGTGTCCATCCAGAAATTGGCTGCATAACAAAAGCAATTGACCGCCAACATTGTTCTGCGCGCAAATGCGGATCCGGCAAATTGTCATAAGGATGACTGACAACAATTGGTTGTGCCGGCTCTTGTTTTATCTCGGCCTTTTTCGCCTCTAATTGTTTTTTATATTCTTTTAAAATTTCCGGGTTTATTTGAACTTGTTGTGGACGTGGTGCAATCATTTTCATAATCGGTTCGTTAAACACATACCATATTCCAAATATTACCATACAAAAAACGATCAAAGAAAAAATATTCCCAGCCGCCACACTTGTTGGAATTAAATACTGTTTCGAATTTCCAACAATTACATCCCGCAATGACTTTTCTACTGCGCGCGGAACATTCCATGACCCAGACGCAACAATTACATCCCAATCTGGCAACGCGGCTAATTTCGCAAATTCTTTTTTCGCGTTTGATTCTGTAGAAATCAACCGATCAAAAATTACGATGTTATTTCTAACACCAATTATCCAAAAGCCCTGTGGTGTAAAAAATTCTGCCAAAAACGAATTATACTCATGGAAGTAATTTATTATTTCAACCGCAGCGATTTTCATGCCCCTGCGATGTCCCAAAGACAGGGACCCAATACCAACCATAGATCCATATTCTGTATAAAACTTTACGCTACCAGAAATTTGTTTTGACAGCTTTTTTGCAAAGTTATGTGTATTTTGGCCAGCTTGCAACGGCTGCCAAAACAGCCCAACTGCGTATTTCTTGCGCTCAATAGTTATTACGCCCGATGCCAAAATCCCCTCCAGTTTCAGACCTAGAGATATTATTTTTTCACACTATTTGTGAAAAAAGCTCTATTTATACGCTTATTATACAAATTATTTGCCGGCTGGGCAATCATAAACATTAGCGGTTATGGCATAAGAATATTCTGGGGCGAACATCTTCCATTCGTTTTGATGTTTTTCTTTTTTTGTTACAAAAAAGGAATTTCCTCCTTTTTTAACAATCTGATTTTCAAGATATCTTACTGCGTCGTCTTCGGAATAAAAATTAGCATCCGCGTCCATTGTATACAACAATGTACAATTTTTTGGTTCGGCTGTCAGCCTGACCAAGACATCAGATTCTAATTTAACGTAATTCGTACATGCTGCGATGGTTAAAACAGATATTAACAAAATCTTTCTCATTTATTCCCCCTGTATTTCATAATTTGATGAATCCGAAAACAATTTACGCAAAACAAAATTGTTCATTGCGTGACTTCCCTTGAAAGATTCTAACCGCCCAACAATCATTCCACCGCTGGTATAAAAATCCCCCAATGCATCAATTAACTTGTGCCGAACAAATTCATCTTTGTAATATAATGGGGTCAGTGTTTGGGCCCCTTTGTTTTTAAGCAATTTTTCCAATTGTTTTTTGTCGTCTGCATAACTTTGAACGTCATTCCAATCATTCTTTCTGTTCATTAAAACAATTACATTTCCTTCGTTTGCACCCTTTCCCATGCCGCGTTTTTTTAAATATCCCCATTCCCAAAATCTTCCAAAAGTCCGGGATTTTGCGATACTTTTTATAAATTCTTTGCGTGCGGATTCTGTTCCATCAAAAACAAACTTTGTGTTTTGAACACCAATCGCTTTATCTGGATAATCCAAAGTTATATCCAAAACGAGATTCTTTGTGCCGGGGGACAATTTAACAAATCCATCTTCTTTGCGCCCGGTTTTAAGCCCATGAACCCACAAAGCAGCCCTTTTTAATATTGGCATCTTTTTTATAATTTCTTGACGCGTAACAACGATTTCTTTTTTAACAATGATCTTTTTTAATTTGTTTTTGTTATTTGCAATTGGTTTTAGAATTTCTATAAATTCTTGGGCACCACCATCCATAATTGGGAATTCCGACGCGTTGATTTCAACAACCGCAGAATTAATTCCGCAAACAAACAAAGCGGCCATAAAGTGCTCTATGGTCTGAACCTGATTCGGCCAGGTTCCAATCGAAGTGCTCATCATGCCAGTATTTTGAACATTATCCCATGTCGCCGGTATTGGTTCAGCATTTGGCAAATCTGTACGCAGGAAAAATATACCTGGTTTTTTTGACAGCTTTACAGATACATTCGTAAGGATTCCCGAATGAATTCCAACGCCTGAAAATTTTACAACTTTAATCATTTTTATTTTCCAATTGCTCTTTTAACCAAGAATAAAATTCCATTGGAATTTTCGTTTCCAGTGGTGAAAATTTAATTTGTTTACGCATGCGCGGCGATAATCTGACCCAGTCTTTTTCAGTGGTCAATAAACCTGCCTTGGCTTTTTTTGCTAAATCTAATAATTGTTTTATGTCTTTGTCTGTATATTCATAATGATCTGGAAAAGATAGTGTTTTTACCGGTTTTTTCGGCAAATTATTAAAAAACTTTTGTGGATACCCAATCCCGGCAAAAGCAATAAATTTATGAATTCCGCGTGGCATAATCGTTTTGTTTTCCACATAAAAGATTGGTTTCTTATATTTTTTTGCGGCCTTGATAATTGCTGAACTATTATCTGTTGTTTTACTGTTTTTTATATCGCGCATTATTATAATTGCATCGGCACGACGAATTGCGTTTAATGGCTCTCTCATTGGTCCCGCAGGCAAAACAAACCCATTGCCAATTCCAATTTTGGAATTAAAAACTAAAACAGAAACATCTTTTTTAATCGTTGAGTTTTGAAACCCGTCGTCCATCACTATGGTCGAAAATCCTTTTTTCTCAGCATTCTTTATGCCCTGTGCGCGCTTTACGCCTGTGAAAACAACAACTCCGTTGCTTTCCAACATCTTGGCTTCGTCGCCGCCACGATACCCGCGCATCACAACTGCCGAGCCAAACTTTTTCGCAATTTCACGAACTATGGGGGTTTTTCCAACCCCGCCTGCCAATAATCCACCAACACAAATTACCGGTATTTTTGAAGATTTTTGCCAAAAACTCCGGAAAATAAAAACTTTACGAGATGCAATAAAATATAAAAAAGATAGTGGTAACAACAACCACGCAATAAGATTTCTTTTTAAAAACCAGTTTGGTGTTCTCATTTTTTAATTACGCCTGGTTGAATTGGCGACAATCCAAATTCTGCATCAGTATCTTGTAATTGCTTTATCATAAATTTTTCCAAGCTCTCACGAACAGAATTAAAATTTTCTTTGGTAATATAAATAGGGCTACCTACATTGCAAATAATTTTTGAAAACGGTTTTGCAATTAAATAACGATCCCAACGGCTTTGAAACCAAGGCCGGGAACAAGAAAAACAAACCGGAATAATTGGTGCGCCAGTCATGCGGGCATAATATAAAGCACCATCATTTAAACGCATTAATGGGCCCTTTGGTCCATCAGGGGATAATGCCAAAACATTGCCCTCGTTCAAACGACGTACTCCTTCGCGCAATGCAGAAACCGCCCCATCGCGACCGGTGCTGCCAAA
>JBAYXF010000013.1:0-15339 GCA_041673665.1 Alphaproteobacteria bacterium
TTGAATCTGCCGGGGATAAATTTATCATTACCCACAAATGCGAAAAATGTGGAAAGATTGCACGTTGCAAATCCGCCCCCGCAGATAGCATGGACGCTATAATCGCACTCTCTCAAAATCCCGATTTTGTTTTTGGAAAGTAATCTAGACTTTAAATTTATTATTTACTAGCATTCTATTTAATATGAATCTTGCATTAAGTCTTTTTGCTTTATGCGCTGGTATTGCAATTTATTTTGCATTGCCATTTGAACCAACGATTATTTATCCGTTTTTAATATCCGCACTTTGTGCTGTAAATTTCATTGTTTGGCGCAAAAGATTAACCGCGCCTGTATTCGCTTTGCTATTCGGTTTCTTTTACAGCATTGGTTATACTCACGAAATTGATATCCCAAGGATTACAAACCCAAAACACAATATAGAAGTATCGGGAACTGTCAAAAACATAGATTACACCCCTGATAAAACCCGCGTGTTTCTAAAGGATAATAAAACTGGCGCACTTTACAGATTGTCTGCGAACTTTGAAGTCCCACAAACAAACATTGGCAATGATATAACCGCCAAAATTGCTATCTTTCCATCCAGTCCCGCAGATGCGCCCGGCGGATTTGATTCTGCAAAATGGGCTTATTTTGATGGGATATCTGCAACTGGTTACATAATCGATTTAACAGTTAACAATACAGATACAAATTCACATGGCATTGCCAACCTGCGTAATAAATTACATAAAAAACTTGATTCCAAACTTTTTGATTCACTGGTTTTGGGATACAAACACACTTTACCAGAAGACGAGACAAATGCGTGGAATGCATCTGGGGTTGGACATGTTTTTTCTATCAGCGGATTTCATATTTCATTGGTTGGTGGTTGGCTGTTTATGCTGTTTTATTTTTTATTCAGATTATCCCCATGGATAACCCGTCGAACATCCGCGCGTTATCCCGCAATGATTTTATCCTTTGCTGGATTATTGTTTTATTTATTTTTATCCGGCGCAAATGTTGCAACGTGGCGAGCATTTTTAACCACAGGATTTATGTTCTCTGCTTTTATTTTGGGACGAAATGTTTTCACTATGCGAAATGCAGCATTGGTATTTACGACACTGCTGTTGGTAAACCCTGATTATTTGACTATGCCGGGATTCGGGCTTTCGTTCGCGGCTATATTTGGATTGATGTGGTTCTTTGGGGATAAAAAATATGAAAAAGTTTCCTTTACGGGCAAAATTTGGCGTGCATTAAAAATAATGTTACAAACAACATTTATTGCAACTATTTTCACCATGCCATTTATCGCATACCATTTTCATACTGTTCAGATTTATGGCCTGCTTGGTAATTTGTTATGCTTGCCGATTTTTTCAATTCTAATTATGCCACTTACCTTGCTGGGCATGACATCATGGGCGACCACTGTTTATAATTGGACTTTACATATTGCAAATTGGATTTATGGATTGCCACTTGCTGGAATGCAAGTCCCAACCATTTCTGGATTTGCATTTTATCTAATGATTGTTGGCCTGGTGTGTTTGGTTATGATTAAGAACAAGAAAGCCAAAATTATTTCTGTCGCCGCATGCTTTTTAATACCAATAATTTTAACCACTATAAAACCAAAACCAATTTTTTATTCAACATATGACAATGAACTGATTGCTGTTGTTCAAGACGGCAAATTACACTTTAACAGAAATAAAGCCAGCAATCATTTCTTTGCGTTTGATACATGGAAACAAAATAATAATGAAGAAACAGGTACACCAAACAAACGCATAAAATGTAAAAAGGGATTATGTATTATTCATACTGAAAAATGGTCGTTGGCATACACTCAAAAATTTATACCGCTGTTAAATGGTGTTAAAAAATTATGCGATGAAAATGATTTCTTGGTTTCTTACCTGGATATAACCGCTGGCGAAAAGTGCCATGCAAAAGTTTTACGGGGCGGTTTTGTAATTTATAAAAATGGAAATATAGAATATATAAATTCTAGTCGTTGGTGGCATAATTCGCCGAAACAAAATAAAGACCGGTTGCCGGCGCCGTAGGTCCCGCCGAGCTGCGATTTTTCACGGCAAATATTTCATCAATATCCAATAATTTCCCCAAGCCTATTTCAACCAAAGTTCCAACCATATTACGAACCTGGTGATGCAGGAAAGAACGCGCTGAAAAATCAATAAATATCATTTCGCCGTCAGTTTTTATCTTTACCATGTCCAATGTTTTAATTGGGGATTTTGCCTGGCATTCAGATGCGCGAAAACTGGTAAAATCATGATTGCCCATCAATTTTTCTGCTGCATTTTGCATTGCGTCTATATCCAGTTTTTGTGGTATCCACCAAACACGATTTATATCCAATGCCGGCTTTGCACTGCGATTCAAAATTATATATCTATAATTTCGGTGTGTGCATGAAAATCTGGCATGGAAATCGTCAAATACATTTTTGCAATCCAAAATTGACACTGGCGAATCATTCAGATAAAAATTCAATGCGCGTTTAATTGTTTCAGGGTCCGATTCTGGCAAATCCGCATGCGCCACCATTGCATAAGCATGCACGCCCGCATCGGTGCGACCAGCCGCAACAACATCCACGTCCATTTGGCAAAAGCTTTTTATAGCGCCTTTGACCAAAGATTGCACGGACGCACCCTGGCGATTTTCCTGCCAGCCAATTAAATCCGTTCCATCATATTCAAGTGTTAATTTATACCGTGTCATTTTCCAAACTCTATATCCGCGCCGCGCAGTCCATTTACAAAATCTTTCCAGCCCATTGGCTTTTTGCCCGATGGTTGAATACGCATAATTTCCAACTTTTCGTCTGTAATTTTTGTTTCCAAGATTTTAACATCAATTCCATTTATTTTTGTGCGACCAGTTATTGAACGAATCTGGTCATGAATTTGTTTTGGGGTACGTGACCAATCAATAATTTCATCCGCACTGGTAAATTTTCGCGTAAAACTGGGTGTGCCGGTTTGCGGCACTGATGGGTATTTTTCAGGCGCGCACAAATATTCCAAAATCATTGGAGCAGAAATTTGGGAAACCCGTGATTCTATTTCCACCAGTGTTTCATTTTCGCCAATGTTAAATTCTTGACGCACTAAAATATCACCACCGTCTATTTCGGGCGCTATCTTCATTAAGCAAACTGCACTTTGTTCATCACCATTATAAATTGCGGTTGCCATTGGCGATGGTCCACGATACTTTGGCAAATCGCTGGGATGAATATTTATACATGGCGCAAAATTTAAAACATTGTCACGCAGTATAACCCCATAGGCAATAACAACTATGTAATCTGGTTTTCCTGCCAAATCAAAATCATTTATATTTGTATAAACTTTTATTGCGCGATTATCCGCCCATTCATACACTGGGGATTTTGTAATAACTTGCTTGCGACCAACTGGTTTTGGCGCGCGAGTAAAAACAGCAATTATTTCATGCTCGTTTGCAATTTTATCAAAAATTGGAACAACAAAACTGGGCGTGCCCACTAAAATCAGTTTCATTTTCTTTTCCGAACTTTGCGCATTATCATTTCACGCTTTACATCTGGCAGATGATCAATAAATAAAATTCCATCCAAATGATCCAATTCATGTTGGACAATACGTGCAACATAGCCCGAAAATTCCTGGGTGTGCTTTTCGCCATTTTCATCGGTCCATTCAGCAACAACGGTTTCAGGTCTTGTTACATCGGCATAAATTGGTATATCGTATTTATCCAGAACAGACAAACAACCCTCTTCTATTACACAGTTTTTTTCAGATTTTGATACAATCTTTGGATTTATCATTTTATGAACTATGCCCGGGTCTTTGCGATTTTTAACCTCTTTCATAACAATAAAACGATGTGGAATTCCAACCTGAGGCGCGGCTAAACCCACCCCTTTTTGTTCATTCATCATTTGAACCATTTCATCAATAATATCAGAAAATTTGGATATATCGTCCACAGGCGCACATTTTTCGCGCAAAACCAAATCCCCACAAAGTTTCATTTGTAATTTATTCATAGCCGTTTATAATGATAACAAAGGAAATTCAAATGGCAATAATTTTTATATTACTGGCAATAATCATTATTTTATTGGTTGTTTTAATGTTTCGTAGACAGCCCGTAGATTTATCGTCCCTGCGCGAAGACAATGTTCGTCTGCGCGAACGGATATCTGAACGTTTAAGCACATTGGCTCAAAATGCCGCCGATTTAAAAAATATCAGTGGGGACATCGCAAACTTTAAAAATATCCTGATGGGATCTAAACAGGCCCGCGGCAGCTTTGGCGAGCGTCAACTGGAAGATCTGGTCGCAGATATAATGCCGCCCGAATCTTATGAATTCCAAAAAACAATTGAAAATGGTGCGCGCCCAGATTGCATAATCCGCCTGCCATATCCACCAGGGGACATGATTATAGACAGCAAATTCCCATTAGAAGGGTATTCGAAATACGTCGAGACGCCTGATGATGGAACCCGCAAGATTTTTGAATTATCGGTCCGCACGCATATTGATGCGATTGCCTCTAAATATATAATTTCTGGAAAAACCGCTGAAAGCGCAATGATGTTTATCGCATCAGAATCTATATTTGAAACACTGCATCGTGAATTCCCGGGCGTAATTGATTATGCGGCACGTAAAAAGGTTTTTATCGTATCACCCGCAACATTATGGGCATCATTAAATACAATCCGCGCCGTGCTGTCTGATATAAAAATTAAACGCGTTGCCGCGCAGATAAAAAGAGAACTGAATTTATTATTAACAGATTTATCACGTTTATCAGACCGCGCCGCAAAGGTTGAAAATCATTTCAAAATGGCGGAAAACGATATAGAAGATTTACAAATATCAATTCGTAAAATCGCCCCCAGGGCTGAAAAGTTAAAAGAACTGGAATTTGGGGAATGAAAATTAAACGCGGCGGTTACCGTTTTTAGAATCAATCCAGATTGCTTCTTGGGCGCGCGCCATCAATGGTGTATCGCCATAGCTGTCACCATAACTGCGTAAAACAATCGGCTGGATTTTATTCTTTCGTGCCCATTTTTCCAATATCACAACTTTATTATCACCCCATGCGAAAAAGTTAAATTTCCAAGGCTTATGCTTTTGCATATCGGATGTTAAAACTGCATCAAATTTCAAATCATTTACCAAATGTGGAATTAAAAAATCGGGGCCTGCGGAAATTAAAATAACCTTTACATCTTTTGCCGGCAGCTCTTTTGCAACAACCGCGTTTACCCAATTCCAACGTAATTTTTTGTGTTGTTTTATAAATTCTGGGGCCAGTCTTTTAACCAATTTTTCACTGACAAAGCGACGCATAACTTCGCGCCAGATTATTTTAATTGATCGCATTTTTGTTGTTTTAAAATCAAACAAAGAAAGCAATGCCCCAAAAATTATCACCGGCAAAAATAACCAAGGACGAAGGCTGCGACGAAAACAATATTTTCCAAATTCCATATTTGCATCACGCGCATTCATTGTTCCGTCAAAATCAAATACTACTACCTTTTGTTTCTTAAGCATGCTTTCTTTCCTTTATATCTTTATACTTGTGTCTTACTTTCTCCATCAACAAGAACAATGCCGGAGTCAGTGCAAATGTCCATATCAAACTGGCGAACATACCACCAATCATAACCGCCGACATGGCCGTTTTCATTCCGTCCGAGCTCCACAATTGTGGCAACATACCGATCATAATTGCAATTGATGTCATCAGTATCATTGTTTTTTTATCAACAAATTCCGCCCACAGAGCATCTATTGGTTTTTCACCATTATTTATCCTGATGATTGCGGGTTCTAGAACCAAAATATTATTATTAACCACTAATCCAGCCAACATAACAATTGCCAACAATGCGGCAACGTTTATAGTTGCCCCAGATAAAAACATCAAAACAAATACACCCGCAAAACTGGTAAGGATAGATGTTGAAATTGTAAATGGATGCACCAAAGAATTCAAAATTGCCGCTAATAACATAAATGTTAAAATTGTAGCCAACAAAAATGTTGTTCCAATTTCGCTGTTTGTATCACTTTGAATTTCAGACATACCACCAAATGCCGCACTGTATCCAGTTTCCCAATTTATAGTTGCCAGTTCTTTTTCTATTTTCTTCTGAACGGGTCCAATTGTGGATTTACCCAAATTAACATCAATCTCAGTAATTCTGTTTTTATCCAGACGACGAATATCAGGTGTCGCGCTAACATTCTTTATGGCGC
Organism: Alphaproteobacteria bacterium; assembly: GCA_041673665.1. Lineage (GTDB taxonomy): Bacteria > Pseudomonadota > Alphaproteobacteria > Rs-D84 > Rs-D84 > WRCA01. Next base: position 6,303 of record JBAYXF010000013.1, read on the forward strand.
CCAATTTTGATAAAGGCACCAATCCTTTTTGCGAATTAACATAAATACTATCAAACATTCCCTGGGTTACAAATGGTTTGGCAAATTCCAATATAATTGGATATTCTTTGCCTTGCTCTTTATATTTGTACGAGTCATTTCCAAATACTGCTGTACGCAAAGTTAATCCTGCATAGGCATTTTTTATACCCCAGAAATTCATACTGGTATCGTCTGGGATAAATCTAATTTCTGATGCAGGATCTTGCTGCGCCAGAACTGCACTTTGGACCTCTGGAATTTGATTTATCAGTTTTAATGCTTGGGCTGCGTACGCATCACGTTTTGCATCAACTTCACCAATTATATTCAAAACCAAGTCCGAAGAGATTGAGCCACTTCCCATACTTTGGCCCGCACGAATTTGAATTTCAGCGTCTGGAATTTCAGCCAGCTTTGGTAACATTTTTTGAACCAGTAATTTATCTGAAATATTTCTATCTGCTTTATCAACCAATTTTATTTTAACGTATATATTTTGCAGCCCACGTTCACCTATTTTTACAGATGTAGATGTTACCTCTGGAAATTCTTGCAATTTTTTTTCTATTTTTTGCGCAATCAATTCCGATTTTTCAAAGGTACTTCCCATCGGAGCACGTGCATTTAAAATTATTTCACCTGTATCTGTGCTGGGCGAAAATTCATTACCAACAAATTTTAATAAACCAATTGATAATACCAGAACAGCCAAGCTGATTAATATAACGCGCCATGGATGTTTATCCTGATAATCAAACAATTTACGAAAGCGTGGCATTGCTTGCTTTTTAGCTTCCGCACTGGTTGTCTTGGTTTTATTTTGTTTTTTCGACGGACGTAAAAACATACCGATCATCATTGGCGTCAAAGTAAACGAAAACATCAAAGACAATAATGTAACATAGACAACGGTTAATCCAAATTGAGTCATAAATTGCCCAGCGATACCACCCATAAATGCCAATGGCAAAAACACAACTACGTTTGTTCCAACGCCCGCCAAAATTGGAACCATAACGTTTCTGGTACCATCTATCGCGGCCTGTTTGGAATCTTTGCCCTTATGCATTTCTTGGATTGCAGATTCAATCAAAATAATTGCATTTGACACCAGCGTACCCAACGCCGAAGAACATGCTAACAAAGTCATAGTATTAATTGTAAACCCACTGCCATTCATAAAGAAGAACCCAGCAACCAATGACGACGGAATAACAACCCCAGCTATAAATGTTGAATGCCAATTTCTGGTAAACACCAACAAAACAATAACCGTAAATAAAATTCCCAAGATTATTCCGTAAACCGTGCTGTATGTTTCACTGGCAATTGCGGTGGAAGAATCTGAAATAATTTTCATTTCAGAATTTGGAAATCTAGACTGCATATCAGCCTGGAAAGTGGGCAAACTTTTACGTAATGCTGATGATATATTTATTGCATTACCATCTGACGCTTTGATAACAGAAACCATAAGAACATCTTCACCATTATAGCGTGCCCCAGTTTCAACCTCACGCGCATCATCAACAACTTTTGCTATTTCTTTTAGTTGAAAATTTTGTCCCTCGGACGTAGTAATCCGTAAATTGTTTATATCATCAATTGATTGAAATTCACCGATAAAACGAACATTTGATGAGTTTGTTCCAGATTCTATTTTACCACCTGGGACATTCAAGTTTTTGGATCCCAACGCAGATACAACATCCATAACCGCAACACCACGCGCAGCCATTAATTCTGGATTCATAAAGATTCTTATTGCGCGTTCGCGGCCACCAAAAACAGATATATTCGCAACACCTGGTAATTCTGTTATTTTATTAGACAAAATATCTTTCACATATTGTTCCAAATCACGAGAATCTGCGCCTTGCAAAATAATATCAACAACTGATTCCTGTAAAGGGTTTAATTTTTCAACAACTGGTTTTTTTAAATCTGATGGAAATTCTGACGAAATTGAATCCAACTTTGCTTTTATTTCAGATGATTTATCATTAACATTAACACCCAAATTAAATTCAGCCATTACATAGCCGCCATTTTCAAAAACCTGGACGGTTAACTTTTTTAATCCTGCAACTTCGGATATAGAATCTTCTGCCTTTTTAATAACCTGGGATTCAATTTCTTCGGGCGTAGCACCTGGATAAATAAAAGTTGCCGTTACCATTGGGAAATCAATAGCTGGGGTTCTTTCCACATTCATTTTTGGCAAGGCTACAATCCCCAAAACTACCCAAAACAAAACAAACATTAATGTTGTTATTGGTCTTTTTACGAAAAACTTAATCATTTGTTTTCACCATGGTTCCAGATTCCACACGCGATAAAATTATAATATCGCCATCATTAATTCCCGACTTTATTAAAATATTATCCGCATCGCTATCTATAATTTCTACATCTTTAATCGTGGCCATTCCATTTTCAGACACCATTACTTTGCCATCATTTACCGCATATTCTGGTATAAAGAACCCAGTATATGTTTGCAGGGTAAAATTATCCCCATCTCTTACCCCAGATGTTTTTACCAAATACATTCCTGTATCTAAATCCAGTTGATTTGCAACTGATATTATGCGCCCGTTACCTATGCTTTGTCCTGCGCGAAATTTGTTTATGCGAGAAGATGCTATAAATGCACGATTGTTCTTAACAAATACTGGTTCACGCAAAAAATTTGTTTGACGATGTGCAATCATTGTTTCAACTGGCAATGCTGCCCGGCGCGCAGAATTAAATACTTGGCGTTTTGATTCTTGATAAATTGAATTGATACGAAAACCAATCCAAAAAGCAAGAGCAAGACCAATTAAAACATAAATTATTTTTTTATATTTTTTCATTTATTCAACTTTTTTACTTGTTCTTGGGACATTACTAAATTGTATTTAGCATTCAATACCGCCATATTCGTTTGAGACAAAGCAGCAGAAACATCGGCTAATTCAACCGCACTGGTTTGACCGGCTTCGAATCTATCGCGGCTGTATCCGTATGCTTTTTCAGCCAAATTACGAGCATTTTCCAAATCAGATAAATTACCCCGCAAATGATCATATTTATTTACAGCCGTTTGGTATTCTTCGGATTTAAGTTTTTTTGATTTATCTAAATCTTCACGTGCAATCTGGGCATCCATTGCTGCGGCTGTTGCATTTGCGCGATTTAATCCACCATCAAAAATTGGAACAGATAAAGATACCCCCCAATATGCATTTTGGGTTTTATCCCCATGCCAAAATTCTGCGTCATCATTTGATGCGACATAATTATAAGATGCCGTTGCTGCTAATGTTGGTAAATACCCAGCACGTTTTGCACTGGCATTTTGTTCATTCATTTGAACTCGACGTTCTAACATATCCCATTCTGGATTTGTATCCATTTTTCCAGCGTTTAATTCATTAAACGTTGATGGAAAATCATTGGTTAAAATCAAGTCTTCATTAACATCAATCCCAGCCATAATTTTTAGCATACGATTTGCAGTATCACGATTAAACTGGGCATCAGAAAGAGTAATTTCTTTAACGGCAATATCTGCCTCTATCTTTACTAAATTAGCCCGCGAAGCACGACCTGCACTGGTTAATTTCTTTTTTGCAGCATAAGATTCATTCAAAGATTTTTCATAAATTTTAACCGCTTCGTCCGCCATTTTTGCTGTCCAATATAATTGTGCTGCGCCATATCGAACCTCACGTGTGGCCAATTCTTTACCACTGATCGACATCTGAACTGCACTGTGCATTGCATCAACAGCATTCCCTATCTTTCCAAAAGTATAGATTGGCTGCGTAATTGTAACACCGGCAACCATAAGATTATCAGGAATTACAATTGTTCCGCCAATACCCGTCATTGTATAAATCAATCCACCTAATTCTGGCGGTAATTCAACACCATTTGGATTGCTGGGGTCTTTAACATTTACCAGATTCATATAAGTTGCTGTGCCATCGATATGAAACCAACGATTAGAATTTACAGCCGCTAATTGAGCCTGGACCTTTTTTACATTTGCATCGGCTTTTTTTAAATCATTGGATTCAACCAAAATCATATTCACTGCATCATTGAAAGATAACTCACGAGCAAACGCATTTTGCATAAAACTAACTATAACAAAAGATAATAATATCGCTATTTTTTTCATATTTTTTCCTGTTTTATTTTATTTAAGATAACATTCATACTTTTAAGTGCCTCTGTTAATTTCTTTTCATCTTCATCTGATATTTCAGAAAAAAGCTCTGCTACACGTCCGCGAAAAGCATCTATGGTTTTTCGTGCCAATTTTGTGCCGCTTGATGTAACAGAATACCAAGTATTGCGACGGTCATCTTTATCAATTTCACGTTTTACCAAACCCTCTTGTTCCAGTATACGAAACACCGAACACAAATTTGATGCAGGCGTATATTCACGTGCAGCAATATCTTTTAATTTGGCACGGCCGCCCAAATGTAAACGAACCAAAATTTCCAGCTGTTGTCTGGGACGGCGCAATAAAACCTTGGTCGGTCTTTTCAAAGTATCCGACAACCAGGCTAAAATAACCATGTTTTGTTCAATAATATTTATGAATTCTTTTTGTATCATTTTCATTATTCTTTTAATGCGAAAATGATTATAAATTATAATTATTATATAATCAAGTATTTTATAACAAAATTTCTTTGACTATATTTTCAACGGCTTTGTTTGGGATTCTAGCCTTGTCCGCCATTTTCTTTAATCTGGCAAGATTTTCAAATAACTCTTCTAGTGTTGCAGACAACCATTTTGCCGTGAATTTTTTTTGCTCGATTGCGATTGCCCCACCAGTTATTGCGAATGCTTCGGCATTTGCAATTTGATCAGGATTTATTCCCAATGGAACAATGATTGCTGGACGACCCATGGCTTGCATTTCTGCAATAGTGCTGGCACCACCACGACTGATTATCAATTCTGCCCCGCCCAATGCATCCGCCATATCATTTATAAAGCTGACTACATTAGCCTTGATCCCATTACTGGCATAAAATCTTTGCAGGCGCGCAACATTTTCAGGTCTGGTTTGTTGGGTTATAAATAATTTTTTACGAAACGTCATTGGTAAATTCATAATCGCATCAGGGACAACCTCGTCTATAATTTGGGCACCTAAACTACCGCCAGTAACCAATAAACGATTTTCATTTGTTGTTTGATTATACTCTTTTTCTATTAAAAATTCCCTGCGTACTGGTAATCCGGTATAAATAATTTTTGCTTTGGATTCTGGGATACCCTTTACATTTGGAAAACTTGTCATTAATGTATCAATCCAACGCAAAGCAAATAAATTAGCACGACCAATGTGAGCATTTTGTTCATGCAATAATGTTGGAATTTTCCATATTTTAGCAGCAAACACGACCGGAACGGACGAATAGCCACCAAACGCAACCACGCGCGCTGGGCGAAAAACCATAAAGCGCAAAGTCATAAAAAATGAAGAAACCGCAATTTTAAACAACGCCACAATTTGTTGAATTTTTGATTTTGCGCCAACCCCTGACGCCCAAATAAAAGCAGATCCAGCGCGCGCAGGCTTGCTCTTTTTAACAATTGGCGTTCCACGACCGTCACTGGAAATAATAACACGATGATGACGACGCACTAATTCTTCGGCAACACTAATTGCTGGAAAAATATGTCCCCCGGTTCCACCGGTTGCTATCCAAATTTTCATCGCTTACCCCTGTTTAAATCTATTTCCATTTATCTTCACGAACCAATGCAATAATCATACCAAATGCCAGACAAAAAGCAACAAAGGAAGACCCGCCATAAGAAATAAACGGCAAAGTTATCCCCTTTGGCGGGAATAATCCCAGTGCCGACATTACATTAATACAAACTTGGGCACCGAACAAAGCCATCAATCCCCCACATGCATAAAATACCATTTTATCTTTGGCGCTCATCGCGTTCGCCGCCAAACGTTTTAATATATATAAAAATCCCAGTAATAAAATACATGCAATTATTGCGCCAGAATCTTCCGCTATTGCCGAAAAAACAAAATCCGTATGTGCATCAGGCAGGGATTGTTTTATAAAACTATCTTCGGCGCGACCAAACAACCCACCGTGTTGAATCGCTTCGACCGACTTTCTAATTTGATAATTATCGCCGCCGCCCGCCAGGCCCAAAAAGCCCAAAATACGCGATCTGACGTGGGCCATAGTAAAAAATGCAAATACCCCCGCACCAAGCCCAAATCCCATTAAAACTGGTATAAAGTACATGGGCAACCCAGCTAAAAATATCATTGCACAGAATACCAAAGCATACAAAGTAAACGAGCCAAAGTCAGGATGGGTTAAAATAATCAGCAACATTGGAAAGAACGCCAACAAATACGCCGGCCATGCGTCCCATTTCCAAACCCGTTTTGAAAAAAATATATCGCCAGGGGATAATTTTTCAAGCCTTGTTAAAAACCAAGCAGTTATAATTATAAAACCGGGCTTTAATAAATCACTGGGCATAACGGATGCGAACCCTAAATCAACCCATCTAGCAGAACCCTTGACCGCCGCCGGCATAATTAATGTCGCAAATAAAAGTAATCCACAAACAAGTACATTTAAAACACTGATCCCCATTACTTGACGACGAGTTAAAAAAGACGAAACCATCAAAGTTATTAAACCAATTATGTACAAAGGTATCGCCTTTATCAAAAAGAAATGCCATGGCTGGGGGGGATTAAGACGCTCGGCCGCAACACTGCCGGCAGAAACCATTGCCCATAAACCTACAATGAACATTATTAACACACACCAGAACAAACGCCTGTCTATTTCAAAATACCAACTGGTTAAAGTGCTTTCTTCGCCACGTTTTATCATTTTATAACCTTAACAACAACAAAGCCACCCCACTGAACAAGATGGACATTATAAAAAACCTTTCTACGATTTTTGATTCTGGTAAACCCTTTTCTTCAAAATGATGATGTAATGGTGCACGCAAAAATACACGTTTGCCCACTCCATTTTTCTTGGTTAATTTGTAAATAAACGTTTGAATAAAGCTTGACGCCAAAATCGCAACCATCATCAAACTGGCAATTCCAATTACAACCTCGACTTTTAATAACATTGATATTGTTCCGACAAATCCGCCCAATGCCAAACTGCCGGTATCGCCCATAAAAATTTTTGCGGGCGCTGAATTAAACCACAAAAAACCAACCAACGCGCCAAATGCGGCGCCCAGCACCGGGAATAATCCCACCGTTTCTGGCAGTAATAGAGAGTATGGAATAAACCCAACACGGGTTGCACCAAACAAAGCAACCAATACAACCACCAATATCGGCAAATATATTTTTGATAACATTCCATCTAAACCATCGGTTATGTTTGCAGCATTTGCAGTTCCAGCAATTACAAAATAAGCAAAAACAAAATATGAAATACCTGCTAATAAAACATATCCCCCTGGCAAAGCAATTGAATATGATGGCAAATAGAAAGGCATTACGGCATTCGCGCAATATGCCAGTACGACAACCCCAAAACCTTCCAGTAATAAACGCATTCTTGCTGATAAACCATTGGCGGCTTTTTTGCTTTGACTGGTTACTTTTTTATAATCATCTGCAAACCCAATTGCGCCAAACCAAATCAATGCACCAATCGCAATCCAAGGCGTCGGATTTGCAAAATCCATAAATAAAAAACTGGATATAATAATGGCAAATAATAATAACCCACCGCCGATTGTTGGGGTTCCCGCTTTGACCAAATGAGATTGTGGAACATTTTCGCTGATTGGTTGTCCCTTTCTTTGCCAACGGATCATGGCATTTATATATTTAGACCCAAACACCAACACTATAAACAAAGCAACTGCAAAACCACAGGCAAAGGATAAACCACTGCCCATTTCATAACCCAAGTTGGATAACATCATTGATAACATTTTTTCTCCTGTAATTTTTATCTATTTTGCCGCAATATTTATTAATTATCAATTTACTTTTTTGATTCTTTATAAAGTTTTCGCCAATCTAAAAATTGCTTTTTAGTCGTTTTCCAAAGATTTTTAATATCTCCTTGAACTTTTTCACCAAACGAGCCATCTATTTTACCGCCTAAATCCTCGGCTATTTTTGCTGATTTAGAAACCAAATATGATACCAAGCAACCAACTATTAAAACCGACATAAAGCTTTCGCTTTCAACCGACGGTGTTACCGCAGACAAATCAGCATTAACCACCCCGCCAAGTAATGCCGCGCCAATTGCCGCCATTACAGATAATACAATAAAATAAATTACCGCACGAATAAAACGCATTATTTGATCATTCAAACTGACCGCTTTGAAAAGCCCAGCAAAAGCATTAAAGATATTACCCACCACCCCTTGCAGGCTGGTCCCTTTCCCAAAACATTCCTTGACCGCGGTAAATGGTAATAAAATCGTTGCCAAAAATAAATCAACAATTACCCCCAATGCCAGTAATGCAAATTTCCACAAATTCATAGTGAACATAACTACAAAAACCGCCCCCGCAACAAAGGTCAGCGCACTGTGACCCAATCCCGTCCACATCCATTTAAACCCTGCTGTAATACAAGTATAGAAAAATCCAGACAGACGTGTCGGCATACAAATCAAATCTGCAATATAACCATTATCACCAACAAAATTATGTATCGCACCGCATGTGTCCGGCAAATTAATTTTACCCGCTTCTGAAACAACCGAGTTTAAAATTAAATCAGATGTATAACTGCCCACTTTAATTATAGGCCCAAATATAGTCATAAAAATATTTGCGGGATCATTATTTAAAACCCAAATCCAAATTGATACTAATACAGTTTTTTTAATTATATCCATTATGGTTTTTTTTACATCCCCCTTGGATTTAATTAAATTATATGCTTCCAACATTAACCAAAATGCTAACAAAACACCCAATAGTATTTGAATAAAATTAAATAAACTGCGTT
>JBAYXF010000014.1:0-14016 GCA_041673665.1 Alphaproteobacteria bacterium
CTGATTTTGATGTAGAAACAACGACTAAACCTCAAATCAAGGGTAATATTTATCTGGCAAAAGTAATCAGGGTTGAACCCAGCTTGCAGGCTGCTTTTGTTGATTATGGTACTGGAAAAAATGGATTTATGCCATTTTCCGAAATTCATCCAGATTATTATCAAGTACCAGCAGAACAGAAAAAAAAGCTGTTGGAAATGGCACATGCTGCCATTGTTGATGACGATGACGATCCAAATGAAGATGCTGAAACCATAGATTATGATGATAATGATGCGGGCGAAGATAACAAAGAATTTCAAAAACGTGCCCGGGAATTCAGAATTCAAGACGTAATCAAACCTAAACAGATTTTACTGATTCAAGGTGTCAAAGAAGAACGCGGGCAAAAAGGTGCATCAATGACGACTTATTTGTCATTGGCGGGTCGTTTTGCTGTTCTGATGCCAAACAGTCGCAAGCGTAATTCTTATGGTATTTCTAAAAAAATTGGTGACAGACCAGAACGTGCACGTTTGCGTGAAATATTGCATAATCTTAAAATTCCAAAGGGAATGACGGTTGTTCTGCGTACAGCGGCATTTGGAACCTCTGGTGAAGAAATCGCCAAAGATTATGATTATCTGGTTAGTTTATGGAATGAAATCAGAAAAATAACCTTGGAATCGGTTGCTCCTGCGGTAATTCATACCGAAGATTCACTGTTGCGTCGTGTTGTTCGTGATTTTATCAGTGAACCCGAAGATACATTAGTAGTGCAGGGCAACGAAGCCTATGATGCGGCAGTTAATTATTTTAAACAAATGCATGGTCGCGCGCCCAAGGCCCAGATTACAGAGCACAAGGATAAAGCAGTTCCTTTGTTTGTAAAGTCTGGTGTAGAACAACAGCTAGAAGGGCTGCACGGGCCATACGTTCAATTAAAATCGGGGGGGTCCTTGGTGATAAACCCAACCGAAGCAATGGTTACGATCGACGTTAATTCTTCACGTGCAATAAAAGAAAAAGATATAGAGGCAACCGCGTTGCATACAAATATGGAAGCGGCCGAAGAAATTGCGCTGCAATTACGTCTGCGCGATTTGGCGGGTATTGTTGCAATAGACTTTATTGATATGGAAGAAGAACGTAATAATCGCAAATTGGAAGCTAAAATGCGCGAAGTTATGAAGAAAGATCGTGCAAGAACACAAATTGCCAAGATAAATAATTTTGGCGTTTTGATGTTATCGCGTCAACGTTTGCGCAGTAGCTTTATAGAAAGCAGCTATGTACAATGTCCCCATTGTATGGGTGCGGGTGTCGTTCCCAGTATTCAAACATCTGCGGTTATTTTATTCAGACATCTGCAAGAGAAATTGCTGGCCAAAGCAGCACAAAAAATCATAATGAATGTTCCAACGGATGTTGCGATTTATTTGTTGAATGTGAAAAAAGCTGAATTGTCCGCGATGGAGCAAGAATTTGATACTGAAATTGTAATTATTGGTGATGACAGTTTAATGAATATAGATCAATATTCAATACAACGCGTTCAACCAGAAGTGGCAAAGACAGATGATATTTTGAATGCTCATACGCCCAGCACAGATTCAAAAAAGAAAAATGCTGAACATAATGATGCAAAAAAGACAACACAAAATGCTCCACGTCGTAAAAAGCGTAAACCAACACAAAGACCAGCACCAAAGAAAACAATCTGGCAAAAGATAGTTGGTTAATAACGAACATTAAAAAAATAAATGAGCTCGGTTGAGCTCATTTATTTTTTATCATTTTGTTAATGTTATTGTATAAGTCCCTTTTCATATAAATAATCATGGAATGATGGGATGGAATAGCTTTTCTTTAATTTAACTTGTTCCAATCCACCAACATTACAGAATGTGCTGGAACCTTCGGCGAACCAGTATCCAACCCCTGCAACTGCGCCGACCCCGGCCCCGATTATTAACCCGCGACCCATTGCGGTTTTAAAGAATGGACGTTTTTTACCTAAATCTTTTCTGATTTCTTCGCCCAGACCTTCGTAAATTGTTAATACGTCACTGCTGAATGTTTCAATATTCCCCAATGCAATCAGTAATGCTTCTAACTGGGCATCTAATGAACCAGAGCCTTTCAGAGCATATAATGCGCCATATGCTTCAAATAATATATTAGTGGCGTTATTTGTTGCTACTTCTGAAGTTGTGTTCAGCATTTGGCTTACGGCGTCGGTATCACATTTTTGGGATGGGATACTGCTGAATTGGGTTTTGTCATCAAAGCTTTTTATGTAAACCCAATTTAATATATTGTAATTACTAGCTTTTTGACTATCTGCAAATCCAGCATTATTAAAATCGAATTTACGAAGTTTGTTCTGAAGATCTATTCTAGACTGGGAATCGTCAGCTTTAACGACATTTACATAATTTTGTAAAAACTGCATACGTGCCCAATCTTCTTGGATTGTTGCAGAAACATCTGCTTCCCCAGAACCCTGGCTATCACGAAAATAGCATGTTGCATCAAGTGTCCATGATCCATAGTCATAAAGACGTTCAGATGGATTTACGGCACTGCTAGGGTATGGATTATTAAAATTAACTGGTATATAAACATTTCCGGCACAATCAGCTATAGCATTGCTGGTAGTATTCATATTTTGAAACTGGCAGTACTTTACTTTGTCGGTAGTTTGTGATGTGCAATCAGAACCATCGGTTATTTTTATACGACCCCATTTTGGTTTTCCATTAACAGTTTTCGAAGTAATATCTACAAACATTTGGGCGGCGCAATTATCAATCAATCCGTTTGCATTATTTATTTTGTCTATCAAGGCGTTATTACCAAGTAATGCCTTTTTTAATGCGTCAGCTTCGCTGGGAAGTTTATATTTTGTTCCGGCAAAAGTTACCTCTACTGTTTTTCCGCCGGTGGCTTTTACCTCGGCCTCGTTTGTATCTGCAATAGATGCTAAATTTTCTGCTTTGGCATTTTGTTTTTTATCAACTAGTGCACCAATGCCGGTTCCGATACCTGCACCACCTACAACGGTAAGTGGAACAACCCATTGACTGGATCTGCGCATATTATCAATCTGGTCAAATAAATCTGCATTACAAGTGATGGCTTTGTTCATATCAACTAAAGCGCATACATCTTCATCGTCTTTTTGAATTACCCCAGACCAGTTGTGGGCACAAACAGGAATTTGGCATGTTGATGTTTCTTCATTAAAAACACCACTGTGTCCATCGGCCTTGATTCCGGTACATGCAGTTTTTGCAACGCATTTATTAACACCCAATAATGGTAATACTTCGCCACAGTCGTCTTCGTCCGTGGTGGTAGTTGTAGTAGTAGATGTAGTGCTGCTGGTTGTAGTTGACGAAGTAGTTCCAGATGTATTAGCACGAGATATTTGGCTTTGGGCATTTGATAACATTGCCCCACTGACGGATCCTGGGCGCGAGCGATTATTTGTTGTCATACTGACCGCCAAGGCGTCCGTTGCTAAAAGTGCCGAAATTAGGGTAAAACTTGTCCAAACTCTCATAATCCACTCCGTATAGTTGTCTTTATTATATCATTTTACAAATACGATTGCACGTATTTTTTATTTATGATAGAATATAAATGATGAAAAAATTAATTGCTCTTGGTTCTTTAATTTTTGCTCTTTGTGTGGGCATGGCAAATGCTGACGAATGGTTGCCTAATTTTGAAGATATCCCAAAGATGGAAAAAACTTATGTGGTCGAAGACGATGGTTTTGTATATTCGCAACCAGATGGGAAAATTGCACAAACAACCGTCGCAAGCGAGGAAGTATCCCGCCGTCAATTTCAACGTTTTTATCGTGATGCTTTGGATGAATTGGGATGGAAAAATATTACAGACGAACGCAAGATGCAGATTTTTACGCGCGAGGGGAATATTTTAAGAATTGAAATAGTGGAAACCGATCCGCTGAATGCCATATTTACGTTGGCCCCGAAATAAAGAAAAATCCCGCTAACGCGGGATTTTTATTTGACTATTAATTCTTTACCTTTTACATCAACGTCAACCATGCCACCGTCAAGAATTTGTCCGGATAATATTTTATCTGCTATTGGATCTTCGACTGCGTTGGTAATCAAACGTTTTAATGGGCGTGCACCATAAACAGGGTCGTATCCATTTTCCGCTAACCATGTGATGGCTTTGTCAGAAACGTGTAATGTTATTCGGCGCTGGGCTAAACGGTTTTCCAAAAATTGCAGTTGTATTTTTACAATTCCTGGCATTACATTTTTCCCCAGTGAATTAAACCAGATTATTTCATCAATACGATTTATGAATTCTGGACGGAAATGTTTTTTGACCGCCGCATCATCTTTTAAATTACTGGTCATGATAATTATTGTGTTTGTGAAATTCACAACACGACTCTGGCCATCGGTTAATCTTCCATCATCCAGTATTTGTAAAAATACATTGAACACATCTGGATGGGCTTTTTCAATTTCATCAAACAAAATAACCTGATACGGGCGACGACGAATCGATTCGGTCAGCGCACCACCTTGCTCGTATCCAACATATCCCGGGGGACTGCCGATTAAACGCGACACGCTGTGTGGTTCCATATATTCGCTCATATCTATCCTGGTCATCGCGGTTTCATCATTAAACAATTGCTGGGCCAGCGCTTTGACCAGTTCTGTTTTTCCAACACCGGTCGGCCCCAAAAACATAAAGCTGCCAGCTGGACGATTTGGGTCGGACAATCCTGCACGCGAACGTCTGATGGCATGCGCAACTGCTTTGATTGCGGCTTCTTGACCAACAACCCGTTTTTGTAAATCGCTTTCCAGATTTAATAATTTTGATTGTTCATCACCTGTTAATTTTTCGGCTGGCACGCCAGTCCAACGACTGACCACTGCGGCAATGTGTTCTTGTAAAACAGTTTTATATTCTTTTTCTGAACGAACTGATTCAATTTGTTTTTCCAGTTCAGGAATTTTTCCATATTGTAACGCGGATGCTTTTTCAAAATCACCATTTCGGGTTGCGGATGCAACTTCGGCTTTGGCGGTATCCAGTGCAGCCATAGCATCTGATAAACCACGCATTTTTTTCTGCTCGTCTTGCCATTGGGTTGTTAATTTTTCGGATTCTAGATTGACATCTGTAATTAACTTTTCCAAATCTGTTAAACGTTTTTTACTGTCAGGATCTTTTTCTTTTTTTAATGCCTGTTGTTCAATTTTTAATTGCATTAAATAGCGATCAACCTCGTCCAATTTTTCTGGTTTGCTGGAAACTTCTATACGAACGCGTGCTGCGGCTTCGTCCATTAAATCAATCGCTTTGTCTGGTAAGAATCTGTCAGTAATGTATCTATCAGATAAACGAACCGCCGAAACAATTGCAGCGTCAGAAACACGAACGCCATGGTGCGCTTCGTATTTTTCTTTTAATCCGCGCAATATTGAAATTGTATCATCAACAGATGGTTCATCAACGAATACAGGTTGAAAACGACGTGCCAGAGCAGGGTCTTTTTCAATATATTGGCGATACTCATCCAAAGTTGTTGCACCCATCGCATGCAGTTCACCACGTGCAAGCATTGGTTTCATTAAATTACCCGCATCCATGCTGCCTTCACCTTTGCCGGCGCCGACCATAGTGTGTAATTCATCAATGAATAAAATTATTTCACCATCGGAATCTTTGACGGCTTTTAAAACTGCTTTTAATCTGTCTTCGAATTGACCACGGAACGAAGCACCAGCCATCAGTGCACCAATGTCTAAAGATAATAATTTTTTTCTTTGTAAATTTTCAGGTACATCGCCCGCAATAATACGATTTGCCAGACCTTCTACTATGGCGGTTTTCCCAACCCCCGCATTACCAATTAAAACAGGATTGTTTTTTGTGCGGCGGGATAAAACCTGGATAGCGCGACGAATTTCTTCATCACGACCAATAACTGGGTCCAGCTTGCCATTTGCGGCCAGCTCGGTAAAGTCAGTTGTATATTTTTTTATCGCCCCTGTGGGCGTTTCTTTCATATCTTCAGGATTCATAATGTGCTCCTTTTAATTTTTTTATTTCATGATATTACATATAGTGTTGATCGAAAAAAATTCAATGGTATTTTTTTGAAATTTTGATAGAGTGCACAGCATGAAAGCTAAAAAAAGGTGTAAACATGGCCGAATTCGATATAAAAGAAGCAACAAAAAAATTAAATGAAAATATAGCATTTATAAATTTAAAGACACTTCCTGAAGATAAAAAACAAGATATGATTTTTCTTTTACAAAGAGAATTTAATGAAAAAAAAGAATTGGCCGAAATAAGAAAGAACAATATAGGCAAGGGAAGTAAATAATTTCTATATATTATCAATATAACAAAAGGGGGCATTGTGCCCCCTTTTATATTACTTGTAATATTTATTATCTTTCTGTTTCTACACAATCATATACAGATGTTTTTGAGTCTGTTTTATCTTTTACAAAAATAACATCACGGAAATTGTCTTGTTCATATCCGGTTTTACAGAACTTTTGTAATGAACAGGTGCTCCAAAATCCATTTTCACATACCTGCATGCAAAGACCATTTTCAAATTTGCCAGGATTCATATCCCCATCGTTTTTGCATACCCCGGTCATGGTTCCTTCTACTATGCAATGACCAAATTCAGTTCCACTGCTGCCGGTTTGTTCACGAGTTTTTGCAAAACCTTTTTCACATTCCAGATATTTTCCACTGCCGCAGAAAGAAAATTCTGCTTCGTCACGTACCCATTCGCGCGTGGCAACGCCGCCCCAAACATTACATTTTTGCAAGCATTTAGGCTGGTCTTTATCTTTATCAATTAAAACATATTCATCTGAAATACATTCGGTAATTTTGCAATCTTTACCCGAGTTAGCCCACTTAACCCCAGGATTATTTTTTTGATCGCATGTAACGCATTTACCAAGTTTAGGATATTCACCAATATCACATTCAACGTCTTCGATTTCAACCTTTGGGGTGATAGTTGGTATTAGTGCATCAGATGTTGTAGAACTGCGTATTTTTGAAACCCCCGCAATAGACACACGTGAAACGTCAGCTTTTTTATTGGCTTTTTCAATGTTGGCAGCCGCAGCTTTTCGTTTTTGACTGGCATCTATGATTTCGGTTTTTTCTGTATCAGAATTTGCGATGTCTTCTGCAAAGGCAGATGAAACAGCAAACACTGTTGCAAAAATACCAAATAAAATTTTCATTTTCATTTTATCAACCTCTTTTTAATAAGAAATAATTCCCCCTGCGTCGCGAACCAAAGATACAAATGATTCATAAGAGTTTTCGCGTATATTTGCAGAAATTTTATTACCTGAAATATTTATAATTTTTAAATCAGCCCCAGTTTCACGGGATACTCGCATAACCTGGGCAAATTCATACATACTGTTTAATTCCAAGAATATTGGTGTTCTGCCGGTTATAGCGGGCGCGTCAATAATAGTCCCCAGTTCGTGATTTTCCAGCCATTTATTTAAAGCCTTTTTATCAAAATCAACAATTATATCTGCAGAATAACTGGTTGAATCAGATTTTTCATTTTCTATGGATACAGAATCAATCATGCTGACCAGTTCATCATCGGTTATTTGTTCGGCCAAGTTTTTCGCTTGTACATCAGAAACTTGGTTGCTTAATATATCTGAAAACGCGGATCTGCGTGCTTCGTTAATAGCAACTGTTTTTGCCGCCGCTGCAGTTTCAGCGGTTTTTTCAACTTGGACAGAAAAAGCGTTTAAAGAAATAGTTATAAAGGCTAATAACATCAAGCTTTTTAAAAAAGACTTTATAGTAATTTTCATTTTTAACTATTTCCCAATTTATTATAACTAGAACTGTGTACTTAATCCTATGCGAATACCCATTGATTTATAAAATGAATTTATTTCGCCACTTTGTGTACATACCCAACCAGGACATTGGTCCTCTAGATTTAAAATTCCTACGACTATGCCATCACCTGCATCTATGGCGTCTTGTTCGACCCCTGCGTATACAGTATCTATTTGGTTCCAGTATAAAGTTGTATAGTAATCTTCGCTTAAGTAAGTTTTCGCTTCGGCACCACTGACATTATAGTAATCATATGTAAACCCAAGTGATAATTTAACCCTGTCTGTTAATGCGGTGAACCAATTAGCACTGAATCCCAAATGCCATGCATCACCAATCCCAGCAGAATCTTCGATGCTTTTTGGGTGTTCCCAATCTGGGCGATATGGCTGATCCCCCTCGGATGTATAAGAAGGTAATCCCAATTCTAAACGTGCGGTTAATGTGGTTTCTTGATTTACTTTGTAATCCATATCCAATGCAGCATAAGGGCCAGACCAAGAAACATCGTATTTATGAGATGTCCCAGGCTGACTATATGTAAATGTATCCCCAAAATATACCTGTCCAGATGGCACAACGTTATCATCCCAAAGCACTGAATCTATGGCGCCATCACCATTTTCATCAATCATTATTAAAGGGTTACATTGTATTTCGTCAGACCCGGATACTACTACGCAATATCCTGTTTCTAATGATAATCCATTATTTTTGTTTGTTTTTAAACTATAAGAAAAATGACGATATCCAATAGATGGGGTAAATTTTGCTTTTCCTATACTAAATTTATCAGGTAAATTTAAACCCATGTTAAACCCAAACATACTGCCAGAGTCACTGGTCCCAATAGAAATAGATTTTCCATAAATATCCCCCAAAAGAACATCTTCTGATAAGCCATCATAAGGATCGTCCCAAAAAAGAGAATCAATATAATAACCACCATTTGAAACGTCATCGTCTATCATATGGGCTTCACCATTTTGCGCGCCATATTTTATTCCAGCATCAAGTGTTACCGTGCCAAAATCATATGTTGCATTTGCATCAAAAACGTTCCAGGAAATATTATCGTAATGTAAAATACTGTTAGACTCATTCATTTCCATTTCCCAATTTGCAGTCTCGCGTGAGATTCCAGCAGAAAAATGAAGATTGCTATTTTTTTCAGAAGTTGTTGTTGGTTTCGTTACTGTTGAATTATACTGGGCCTGATAATTTTTGTATGTATTCGTAGGATAGGGCCATTTGGTAGTAGCGGTATTGCTTTTGTAATTTGCAGATTGTGTGTATCTATATTGTGGGGATTGATATTCCCCATTGTAATAAGTTCCAGCGGCATTTGCGGCAAACGGCATAATAAACAACAAAGCAAAAAGTATATAACCCTTTCTCATAAAAAAATCCTTTCCCCATTATTATACAATTCTATCATAAAAGTTTATACATTAAAATTAAATTATTTCTAATTCTTTTTAGTGTTTTAATGAAAACACTTGAAAAAAATAACTTATGATGTAGAATTGCGCAATCTGGGGTCGTGGCGAAATTGGTAGACGCGCAGCACTAAGGATGCTGTGGAGAAATCCTTGGGGGTTCAAGTCCCCCCGTCCCCACCAAAAATTATTTTTACGGATTTGTCAGGCGTAATTCAATTCTACGATTTTTTTGCAATGATTCAGGATTTTTTCCAGTTTCAACAGGATGTGTTTCACCAAAACCACTGGGCACTAAACGATTTGCAGAGACACCATATTTAACCAGTTCTTTTACAACGGCTTGGGCACGAAGTAATGAAAGTTCAGTATTGTTTTTGAATTTGTGTGTGCCGGGTATAACTGGTGTTTTATCGGTATGTCCATCCACACGGATCATCCACGCTATATTGCCAGGGATAACAGTTTCCAAGCTGGTAATAGCCGGAGCAACCAATTTTAATTGGCGTTTACCTTCGGGAGATAAATTGTATTCTCCCTTGGCGAATAAAATATCGCTTGGGACTATAAATCTATCGGTGCTAGTATCTACTTTATTGGAATACTGCAAAGCTTTTTTTATAGCGGCATAAAATTGAGATTGATATTTTCCCAATTCGGCTATTTTATCTGCCATTGCTTTATTTAATTTATCTGATATTTCGATGTATTGGGTTTCTTGGTCTTTGGCACGTTGTTCAGACATGCTTAATAGTTTATTTAATCTGGAAATTTCCGTAGCCAAAGATTGTTGTTGCGCTGAACTCATCTGTTCGGTACTGCTTAATTGTGCATGCAATTCTTGAATTTGTGCGTTCAATATTTCGCGTTCTCGGGCAGTTATACGATTAGCTTTTTGATATTCTGTAGATAAAGACTCAAATTGTGATTTAAGTTGGCCCATAGAGTTATTTGCAATATTTAATTGTTGATTCAATTGATTTTTTTGCGATTGAAGCTGGCTCATAGATTTATTTGCAACATTTAATTGTTGATTTAATAGTGCTTTTTCGTTTTCTAATGCTTCCAGTTGGCTGCGTGATAAAAGCAGCAAGCGTTTTGCTTCGGCTTCGTCAGCGCTCATTTGCGCAATTTGTTCGGTTTGCTTATCGTTTTGTTGACGTAATGCAGCTACTTTTTTATCGGAATTTTTTTCATGAAAAACATTTGTAGTGGTCCATAAAAATACGAATACAATCAGTAAGAAAATGAGAATAATTACCAGGTTGGAAAATAAATCCACAAATCCCGGCCAAGCGTTAGTTTTTTCTTTGAATCTTATATTTAACATTTTTTCTCCCTCCCAGTATTTTTTATTTTACTCGAGCGACTGCGCGTTCTAATCGTGAAATCGCAATGGTTAAATCTTTTACAGCTAGATTGACATCTCCAGTGGAATCATCAGCCTCGGCTTGTTTTGCCAATCTTGTTTTATCAGCTAAATTTTCTTCTAGTTCACGATGTAAAGAATTTTGAGCAATTGTTGTTTGTAATTCTAAAAATCCCACAATTAATGAACTGGCTAATCCCAGCAAAGATGATGAGAACGCGATACCCATACCGGATAATGGGTTTGCCAGATTTTGTTGCATGGTGCTCATTATATTTGCATCATTGAAATCAAGTATTGAAATCAAGTTTGAAAATCCACCAATGGTATTAACCAAGCCCCAAAAGGTTCCAAGTAATCCCAAGAAGATTAAAACATTTGTAATATAGTGTAATTGGTCACGTTGATCTTCGTATCGGCCAATAATTAAATTTAGAAAGCCATTCATTACTTGTGCACTGATAAAATTTTTTCTTTGTGCTTTGGCACGATTAAGCATAATCGCAATAGGGCGTAACATATCTGGCGGCAGTTCGTCAGTACTGGTTTTGCCAGCAAAAAATCTTTTCATCCATTTATATTCCGGAACCAAACGCAAGGTATCAACAAAGCATGAGATAATCCCAAAAAGGGCAGTCCCCAGAATAATGCCGTTTAACCAGATGTTTGCGGTTGCCACATGTATTAAATCTTTATAAAACATAGTAATGCCCATCAGCACTAATGCTGTAAAAAGAGCCATCTTGTTTAACGAACTATGAAATTTACTGTTCATAAAAATCCCTCGATATACCATCATAATAAATTTATCTGAACTTGGTCAATAAGAATTTAGCCCAAAGATCAAATTTTTTCTTGCATTTCTTGAAAAAATCTACATAATAATGGTCGCTTCTTGGTTGTTGCATGGTGCAGCAGCCCACATAGCCCATAAGGAGATAAAATGGCATTCTATGAAAGTGTCTTGGTCTTTCGCCAGGACTTGACCGAACCGCAGGTTAAAGAAAAAGCGGCAAAATTTTCAGAAATAATCAAAGAACTGGGCGGCAAAGTTCAGACCACAGAGTTTTGGGGTCTTAAGGGCTTGTCTTATGTTATTCGTAAAAACCGCAAAGCTCATTATGTAATGTTGGGTATAGAACTAGATGGCAAACATATTACAGAATTAGAACGTCGTTTTCGCATAGACGAAGACGTTATTCGTTTTTTAAATGTTCGCGTGGATGCTTTGGAAAAAGGTCCGTCAATCATGATGAGAAAAAACGCAGAGGAGGCGGAATAAAATGGCAGTTCGTGCAGCGATTTATCGTAAAAAATCAAACCCATTAAAGGGTAAAACTATAGACTATAAAGATATAAAATTGTTGGGACATTATATAACCGAACGCGGCAAGATTGTTCCATCTCGTATTAGTGGTGTCCCATCTAAAGAACAACGCGCTTTGACTATTGCAATCAAGCGTGCACGTCATTTGGGTCTGATGCCATTTGTGCGTAATCATTTAGGTTAAACTATTTGGGAATTATCCCTAACTTATAAAATAAGGACAGATTATGAAAATTATACTTACAGAAAAAATTAATAAATTGGGAAATATTGGCGATCAAGTAGATGTTGCTACTGGTTATGCGCGTAATTATTTGTTGCCAAATGGCAAAGCTTTGCGTTTTTCACGTGAAAATATCGCTTTGTTTGAATCAAAAAAAGCAGAATTGGCCGCAAGACATGAAGCAGCTAAGAAATCTGCCGAAGGCAGCCGCAAAGCAGTAGAAAGCGTAAAATTCCATATGATACGCCAAGCAGGTGATACAGGTCATTTGTATGGCAGCGTTTCCAGCCGTGACATTGCGCGCTTGTTAAAAGAATTAACAGGTGTTGCAGTTGAGTCTTCCCAAGTCTTGATGGGCAGTCCAATCAAAACAATCGGTGCGTTTGATACAAAAATTGCTTTGCATCCAGATGTTATCGTTCCTGTTAAAATTTATGTTGCGCAAACTCAGGATGAAATCGATGCTTTGGTTGCTGGTAAAGTTTTGACTTTTGGTACTAAAAATATTGAAGAAGAAAAAGTTGAAGAAGAAACAGTAGTCGAAGAGAAAGGGGAAGAAGAAACAGTAGCCCCAGAATTAGAAAAAGATTCGGACGAAGAAAAACCAGTCGAGCAACCTTCCGCTGAAAAAGTTGAGGAGAAAAAGCCGGCCAAGGTAAAAAAAGCGAAAGCAGAAAAAACTGCCGAATAAAAAAATCGCGCCATTTGGCGCGATTTTGTTAAAATATATTTTATGAAACTAGAATCATTTGGAATTTTGATAGAACTTAGACCATTTGGGGAACGTGACTGTTTGTCGCGCATTTTTACAAAAGATTATGGAATTTTATCCGGCATGATGAAAGGTGCCAACGTTACAAAGAGAAACAAACCATTAATGGGACAATTTGGAGCGGTATCTTGGAATGCCAGGCTGGATTCTCAATTGGGGGTATTCCATTGGGAATCAGAAAAAAATTTAAGTGCATCATTAATGTCCGATGTAAAAGCATTAGGCTTTATGAATTCTTCGTTTTCATTGCTTTCAACCCTATTACCAGAACGAGAAAATTATGAATCTTTGTGGTATCAGACAAAAGAAATGTTAGAAAATTTATCAAAACCTGATGCATCATATTTATATTTGAATTGGGAAATAGATTTATTACAAGAATTGGGATATGCACTGGATTTATCCAAGTGCAGTAATTGTGGCCGAACAGATAATCTTACGCACATATCTCCGCGCACAGCACGTGCGGTATGCAAAGAATGTGCAAAGCCGTATTTGGATAAACTGTATTCTTTGCCTATAAATTTTGAAACAACCAAAAATTTTTTGGAAAAAATTATAGTCGAGCAGGGGATAAAAGAACTTCCGCTTGCGCGGAAGTTGATTTAATTACCAACTTGTAAATCCAGGGTTGCAAGTTCTTTCACACTTTTCGGTCAACGGATCCCAAAGCATTGTTCCTGTAATATCTTCACGACCAGCTGTATCACAGATTTGAACACATGAATTATTAAGGGTATCAAACCGATACAATTCGTTTTGGTACATACATGTTGCAATTTTGCAAGCATCTTTTGCCCATGCGCTGACAACAATGTTTCCACTTGAATCGCGCTTGTTCTTGCATTCCCCACAAGGTTTGTCTTTTTCATTAGTAAGGTATCTTTCAGAAGTAAATCCAGGGTTGCATTGGTATGCTGTACACATAGTCCATTTTCCCCCAAGTATATTATCCTTCATCCATTCTTTTCTGCCAAGTCC
>JBAYXF010000015.1:0-13949 GCA_041673665.1 Alphaproteobacteria bacterium
AACTAAAAGGTTAAAAAATGGCAACAGAACGGTCGTACTCAGAGTACGAAATTAGCTTGATCTGGGAACAAGCAAACAAAGTCCCAGGAATTGACCCAACTAAATATAGAAAAGACGTTGCGGGGGCATGGATTGAACGATCCGCCTATGGCAATTGCAAATCTAAATTGGGTTGGGAGGTAGACCATAAAAAACCGATTAGCAAATCCGGAAGCGAAAATATTTCAAATTTGCGCCCACTCCAATGGGAAAATAATCGGTCAAAATGTGATGATTATCCAACTTGGATCGCCGTAGTAACGGCGTCGGGTAATCAAAATGTTGACAGGCGCCAACAGTTAACTATTAGTTAAATAGTTGATTGAAAAAATCCCTGATTTAATCAGGGATTTTTTTAGTCAATAAAGCAGATAGGTATAGAGATTTATAAAGGCCGTTTGGATAGAATATAAAAATCAATTTCTGTGTAAAATCCCGTGTAGACAATGTGTAGACGCAAGTAGCGATTTATAACGATTTAGACAGATTTGGAACGACAAGGGTCAATTTATGTTATCGGTCTGTGATAGGCAGGAATCAACGGAAAATGGGTGCGTTTGTATCAAAAGGAAAACCGTGGTCTCTAAATTATGAGCGCTCCGCTCTAACCAACTGAGCTACCGACCCAACCGGCGAATTATACAGATTTTTTTATATCTTTCAAGTGGAAAATAGGGGTAAAGGCACTTTTTAAACTAAATAACACCCTTGCAAAACAATCCTATTTCGGCTATATAAAAAACATGTCCCAACAATTCGTTCATCTTCGTGTTCATACCAAATATTCCATAGGTGAAGGAACATTGTACGTTCATGCAAATCCTAAAAAAGACCCTAATCGTATAACTATTGTAAAACTGTGTTCACAATACGAAATGCCTGCTGTTGCTATAACAGATACAAATCTGATGTCTGGTACAGCGGAATTTTCTGATGCTATGTCGGGGGCAGGCATTCAACCGATAATTGGAATTTGTGCATCTTTGAATCATCATGAAAAAGCCGATTCTAAGATTTTACGGGCAGAACAGCTTTCGCAAGTTATATTATTGGCTCAAAACGAGCAGGGGTGGAATAATCTGTGTAAATTAAATTCTTTGATGTATATGCGGCGTGATAACCAGCATTTGGGTGCTTTTATAAGTGTGGATGAATTAAAAAATAATTCAGATGGCTTGGTTTGTTTGTCTGGCGGGCATACTGGCCCATTGGGCAAGATGATTTTACAGGGACAAAGTGCAGATGAAATGGCACGCCGAATGCAAGAAATCTTTGGTGACAGATTTTATATTGAAATAATGCGACATGGTCTGGACGAAGAAATTAAAACAGAACCTGAATTTTTGCGTATAGCAAAAGACCAAGAAATTCCAATTGTTGCAACAAATGACGTCTGCTTTGCAATGCCTGAAAATTATGAATCTGCAGACGCGTTGGCGTGTGTCTTGCAACAGACCAAGGTGATAGATCCAGATCGTAAACGCAAAAATTCTGAACAATACTTTAAATCCCCAGATGAAATGACCGAACTGTTCAGCGATTTGCCCGAAGCTGTGGAAAATACATTAGTTATTGCTCAACGTTGTGGATTTATGGTGAATACAAAATCAAAACCATTATTGCCCAGATTTGGTGACGATTTTGATACCGAGTGTCAAATGCTGCGTGACGATGCTCACAATGGTTTGATAAAGCGTATAGCCGAAGAAAATATCCCCCAGTCAGAGCAAAAGGCATATTTTGACCAACTGGAATTTGAATTAGAAGTCATTATAAAAATGGGATTTCCAGGCTATTTTTTAATTGTTGCGGATTATATTGGTTGGTGCAGAAAAAATGATATTTTAGTTGGACCTGGGCGTGGTTCTGGTGCTGGCTCGGTCGTATCTTGGGCATTGCGTATCACAAATGTAAATCCGATGAAATACGGGTTGTTGTTTGAACGCTTTTTGAATCCAGATCGAATTTCTATGCCTGACTTTGACGTTGATTTTGAACCGGCAGGCTTGGAACGTGTATCAAATTACATTTGTGAGAAATACGGCGCGGATCATATTTGCAGAATTATTACTTTTGGCAGCATGCAGGCGCGTGGCGCAATTCGTGATATTGGTCGGGTTTATGGAATGCCTTATTCTAAAACCGACAGATTTGCGAAATTGATACCAATGGACGCGAAAAAAATTGCAGATGCGATAAAAAAATCTGACGAAATTCAAGATTTATTGGACACGGATAACGACCTTAAGAAAGTAGTTGACGTTTCCATGGAGATAGAGGGCGCATTCCGCAATCTGGGGCAGCATGCATGCGGTTTTGTTATTGGGGACAGACCTACAACCGATATTGCTCCTGTTTATCGTGATCCGGGCAACGAAATGCCATCATGTCAATTTGATGGGCACTTTTTGGAATCTGTGGGTTTAATTAAATTTGACTTTTTGGGATTAGAAACGTTGACTATTTTGAAATATGCGGTTCAATTGGTAAAGGAAACGCGCGGGGTAAATTTAGAACTGGATAAAATTCCACTGGAAGATGAAAAAACATTTGAACTTTGGCGTGCTGGGAAAACAATTGGTGTGTTCCAATACGAAGCCCCGTTTGTTCAACAAACACTTAAAAAAATGCAACCAACATCATTTGCAAATATTGTTGCGTTGAATGCTTTGAATCGTCCGGGTCCAATTGCTTATATCCCACAATATATTGCACGTATGCATGGTGAAGAAGAGGTTAAATATCCCCATCCCGCAGCCGAGGGGATATTAAAAGAAACATACGGAATTATTGTTTACCAAGAGCAGGTTATGCAAATGTCGCGTGCTTTGGCTGGATTTACACGTGGTGAATCCGACACTTTGCGTAAGGGTATGGGTAAAAAGATTAAAGAAGTTTTGGACAAGATGGAGTCCAAATTTTACGAAGGTTGCGAACGCGAAAAAACACTGTCACGTAGCGAAGCCGAAACTTTATGGGCACAGTTTTTAAAATTTGCAGAATACGCATTTAATAAATCGCATAGTGTTGCGTATGCTGTTATCGCCGCGCAATGCGCATATATCAAGGCACATTATCCAGCCGAGTTTTTGGCGTCGGCGATGTCTTCGGAATTAAATGACTCGGATCAAATCGCGCTGTATATAGATGATGCACGAACAAACTTTAATTTAGAATTGGTTCCGCCAGATGTAAATAATTCGGAATCTTTGTTTATTGTTCGTGATAATAAAATTGTATTTGCATTGGCCGCGATCAAGGGCGTGGGTAAAGCCGCCACAGATGCAATCGTTGCGGAAAGAAATGCAAATGGGAAATTCAAGAATTTAACAGATTTTGCAAAACGCACCGCGCCATTTATAAATAAACGCGTATTAGAGGCATTTGCCAAGGTCGGCGCACTGGACAGTTTGGAACCCAGTCGGGCCAAGATTTTTATGAATGCTGATATGATTTTATCGTATGCATCTAAACAAAAAGATACTGCAAATTTATTGTCTTTGTTTGCAAATACCGCGGTTGATGATGTGGCAGAAAATCAATTGAGTAAAAATTTAACTGCGACCGTCGCTTGGAATTTTGGCGAACGTATGGCGAATGAATTAAGCGCACTTGGGTTTTATATATCCGCGCATCCAATGGATCAATATAAAAATTTGATTAAGCGTGAAAAATTAACCACCAGTGTTTCCCTGCAGTTTAAACATGATCGTGAAAATGTAATGATTGCTGCATCTGTAAACAGCTTTAACAAACGCACAACAAAAAATGGTAAATTAATGTGTGGTATTAATGCCGCGGACAGCTTTGGTAATATAGATGCGGTATGTTTTGGCAATACGGTTTCGTCGGTTGTTCCCACATTACAAAAAGAAAATATGGTTTTATTACGGGGTAGGGTCAGTGTTCGTGATGATAATGTTTCTATGTTTGTTGATAATGTAATTCCATTAACTCATTGGATTTCAGATGTTGCAAAAAGAATAACATTGGATGTTTCTAACCAGGAAAGATTAGAAGATATAAAAAAACTAATTTATGGATTACCAAAGGGTGAAACAAAAGTTCTTATAAATTTAATTATGAATGGGAAAAAGACTGGCTTATCGCTACCAATCAGTGTCAAGCTGTCCCCGACAATTACAGAAGATCTGTACGCATTGGGCGTAAAAGTTGGTATTGAATAAAAAAAACCGCCAAACGGCGGTTTTTTTATTTAAGCTTTCCACAGCAGTGTTTGTATTTCAATCCAGAACCGCATGGGCATGTTGCATTACGTTTAGATTCAACACTATTCAGTTTTGCATCATGTTCTTGGTGTTCTTTTTCTGTTGCTGCGATATCTTCACGCGATAATTCCATTCTGCATAAATAAGACATAGACATGGCTTTGAACGTATTCATCATACCACGGAATAACTCGAATGCTTCGCGTTTATATTCATACAATGGGTTTTTCTGGGCATAGCCACGCAATCCAATGCCAGATTGCAACATATCCATCGCCGCCAAATGTTTACGCCAAGTATTATCCAATGCGGTTAACATCATTTGTTTTTGCGCGGTTTGCATTAATTCTGCGCCGTATTTTTGGGTTTGAAAATCATAACGATTTTGCGCCAATTTTAATAATGCTTCGTACGCTTTGATATCGGTAATATTTTCATCTTTTTTCCAAGATTCTAAATCAGTTATATCCAGACCAAATGTGCGTTGCATGGAATCGTGAATACCATTCAAATTCCAATCTTCGGGGCGCGCTTTTTCTGGGATATTTTCATCTGCGATATTTTCAACAACATCGGACAGAACTTCCTTGGTAAAGGATGTTAAATCATCACTGGTCATCAAATCATCACGTTGTTTATAAACAACAACGCGTTGTTCGTTCATAACGTTGTCGTATTTCAATAACTCTTTACGTGATTCAAAATAGCGTGCTTCTACGCGTTTTTGCGCTTTTTCCAGCGCTTTGTTAATCCATGGGTGTTTAATTGCTTCGCCCGGCTTTAAACCCAAACTGGTCAGCGTTCCTTCTAATCTAGCTGCTCCAAAGATTCTCATTAAATCATCATCTAATGCTAAAAAGAATTTAGAATCCCCTGGATCCCCCTGGCGTCCGCCACGACCACGCAATTGGTTATCAATACGGCGGGATTCATGACGTTCAGTTCCAATTACATATAATCCGCCAGCGTTCAAGACTAATTTTTTATTAGCTTCGACTTTTTCATAAATTTTCTTCTTTTTGGTTTCAAAATCTTTTGCTTCTGGGTCTAATTCAGCAATAAGCTCTTCGGCATTACCCCCCAGTTTAATATCAGTTCCACGACCAGCCATATTGGTGGCGATGGTTAAAGCGCCTGGGGCGCCGGCCTGGGCGACTATTTTTGCCTCGGACTCGTGATGTTTTGCATTTAATACGGCGGGCTTTATTTTTAATTTCTTTTCAACAAATTCGGCCAATTCTTCGGATTTTTCAATAGAAACTGTTCCGACCAATACGGGTTGTTTGCGATTCAAACAATCTTTTATTTGTGCAAGGATTGCATCAAACTTTTCCTGTTTATTGCGGTAAATTTCATCATGATGATCAATACGAGCAATGGGACGATTTGTTGGAATGCTGATTACGCGCAGATTATAAATTTCTTCAAATTCGGCTGCTTCGGTCATTGCGGTTCCGGTCATACCAGAAAGTGTTGGATACAAACGGAAAAGGTTCTGATAAGAAATACTGGATACTGTTTGATTTTCAGGCTGAATTTTTACGTGTTCTTTTGCCTCTAATGCTTGGTGTAAACCTTTGCTGAAACGACGACCAGTCATAACACGACCAGTAAATTCATCAACGATTAAAACCTCGTTCCCGCGGACAACATAATTAACTTCTTTTTTGAATAAGTGATGTGCCAACAAGGCCTGTTGTAGATGCATAACCAAAACAGCATTTTCAGGCGCATATAAATTTTCGCCGCTTAATAATCCCGCTTCGCGTAGCATTGTTGTAGCTGTGTCAGTTCCACGATCAGTAAGGGTTACGTGGCGATCTTTTTCATCTTTTTTATAATCATCTGGTGAAAACTTTGCAACAATTGCATCAACTGAATTGTACAGTTCGCTGGTATCTTCGGCGGGTCCAGAAATAATCAGTGGGGTGCGGGCTTCGTCAATTAGAATACTGTCTACTTCGTCAACGATTCCAAAAAAGAGTGGACGTAAAACTTGTTGGTCTTTGGTAAATTTCATATTATCGCGCAGATAATCAAATCCCAGTTCAGAATTGGTAACATATGTAATATCAGATGCGTATGCGGCCTGGCGTTCATCGTCGGTCATATCGTGTTGAATAATACCAACAGTCATCCCCAAGAATTTATATATTTCCCCCATCCAATTCGCGTCACGTGCGGCCAGATAATCATTAACCGTTATCAGATGTGCCCCTTTGCCGTGCAAAGCCTTCAGGTAAAGTGCCAGTGTTGCAACCAGCGTTTTACCTTCGCCGGTTTTCATTTCAGTAATTTGACCATTGTTTAAAACCATTCCACCAATCATTTGGACATTAAAATGGCGCAATCCAATTGTGCGAATGGATGCTTCGCGGACAGCGGCAAAGGCATCTGGCAGAACATCTTTTTCTTTTTCGCCGTTTGCCAATCTGGCGCGGAATTCGTTGGTTTGGTTACGCAATTCTTTATCACTCATTGCGTGATATTTTGGTTCTAAATCATTTATCAGGGATACAACTTTATCATAAGAACGAACGGTACGATCATTGGCGCTGCCTAATACTTTTCTAATAATCTTCTGAAACATTAATAAATCCTTTTTGCACAGCCGAGCATAGCCAAAAATACCGCTTCGGTCAATAAATTTTATGGAAATCTTCCTGTCTTCATGATATAGTGTCGATTATGGAAAATTCAATAGAAGACATATTAAAAAAACCAACAAGCAATGCTTTTAAGCTGCGCCCGGAACAAATTTCGTCCGAGGTTTTTGTTATTGCACCAACCCAAATCAACTATATTGCGGAACTTTTCGCAAATTCTGTGGCAGATACGATGAATATGCGTGCTTTTGCGTCTAAAATACGAACCCTGGCGGAAAAATCGTTGCGCGCGGCATTACAGTCCGCAAAAAAGCAGGGCACATTATAAAAAAAGACGCGATTTTGCGTCCTTTTTATTATTTTTGGGATCCTTGGCATTCCCAGATTGCTTTCCTGGCAAGGATGTTTTCAGGCGCTACAAAGAATGTTTCTTCATCTATGGTTATGACGGTTCCTTGGATAATAATCGCATTTTTATTTTTTACTGGAAAGATTTTTAGTGATTTTGGATCTACTATAAATTTATCAAAACAATATCCCAATAATCCAGATATCGCAGCATCGGTATCTAAAATATCTTTCATAACTTTTTCTGAAAGAGCAGCATCTTCTTTAAGTTGTTGCATATCATCTGAAGTATATTTGCCATTTTTTTGCAGAATTAAATCCATGGCTTGTTTACATTCTTCTAATATATAAATCAAGGTATCCCGAAGGTTAGAAAGTTTCATTAAGTCTTTATACAAGTCTGGGGAACAAATAGCCGTCACATACGCAGAATCCTGTCTATTCAAAATTGTTTTTTCTGCCCCTAAAGTATCATTCTGATTTTGCTGGGCAGAAGTCTTGCCTGTGGTCATAAATCCAAACATAATAGTTAACAGGGCTAATTTAAGGCCACGTGTTAAAATATTTTTATTAGGTGTCATGTTTATTCTTTGTTTTTATAAATTATATGATACAAATTTATATTTGTCAATTGGTTTCCAAAACAGGATGATTTTGTTATAAGTTTATTCGAAAAATCTCGAATATATTTGCATTTTGACAATTTTTACCTATAATATACCATGTCCCGCAAGGGAAGACGATGCTGAATGCTTTATGTAATAGGCTTTTTGGACTGGGGGGCGGTACCCCACATCTCCACCAATAAATTATATGGGGATGAAATAGCTTCGACAGGGGCTGAAAGATAAAGAGTGTGTCCGGTGTGGTTGCCGTGAAAGACCGATAAAAACTGAATGGCGATAATTTCGCTGCGAACGACAATGTTCGCGTTGCAATGGCTGCCTAAATTGGCATTGGGATCCGTCGGCAATTGTTGATTGATTCCGTTTAGCTTTTGCGGGGTTCGCCGGTACCTGGCACCAGAAACCGGCACTTGAAATAAAAAAAACCGCCCAAACGGGCGGTTTTTTCATTAAAATAATAAATTATTTTAATTACTGTATTATACAGCCTTTGATAACTCGCTTGACAATACTTCTAACGCTGATTTTAATGCGTCGATTTCGCGTTGCAGCTCTTCAATTTGCTTTTTATAGTTTTCTACTAAAGAAGTATCACCTTCTTTTAGAGCTACTTCAAGAGCTTTTTGAGTTTCAGCAAGTTCTGCTCTAGTTTTTTCCAATTTCAGATTTGAATCTTCAATTTGAACTTTTAAGCTTTCTATTTTTGCTGCAGCTTCTTTTGTTGCGATGGCCAGTTTTTCGTCATAGGCTTTTGTGATTTCTGCTATTTTTGCTTCCATCTCTTCTTTAAGCTCTGCACTTATTTTATCTACTTTTACTGTACATTCTTGGTACATTTTTGTAGTATCTGCCAATTCAAGAGCCATTTTTCCATTTAATGCCATTAATTCTTCATATTTTTCCAAAAGAGCCATTTTGCTGTTAATTTCTTTGTCTTTTTTTGGATCAATATTGATATCGCAATCTTTGGCTGCTTTATACATGCAATGCAGACCTTGGCCTTTGAATTTTAAATTATCTTTAATTGCTCTGCCTTTTTTTGTTACCTTGTCATTTTTCAAGCAATTAGATTTTTTTTCTTGAATACAAACTTTTTGTTCTTTTGTTTGTGCTAATTTTTCAAACTGGCGAATAAGGTCATCAGTTCTTTCAAGCTCGCCCTTGATGATTTCTTCTCTAGGGAGTTCAAGTGCGATTTTTTCTTGTATGTTTTCAATAAGTTCTCTTTCCGCAATAAGTTGGTCGTCCAGTGCAACCGCAAGTGCTTTTTCGGCAGCAACAGCATTATAACCAGTAGTAGCGATAGTTGCTAACATTGTGAATAGTGCTAGTTTTTTTCATTGTTTTCTTCCTTTTTTTAATAAAGTTGCTCGTTTATTTAAGCTACTTTGTGATGAATTATACCATATTTATAGGCAATCTTTAATATAAAAATTATTTTTTTAACGATACTGCAAATTAATAAAAAATCGCCCAGACGGGCGATTTTAAATATTTAAAATAGTAAATTATTTTAACTCTTGTATTGTTTCTATATTTTGTATATTTTCATCATTTTGCTTTTTTCCTTCGCTTTGTGCATCCGATGCCTTTTTATCCAGTAATTCTGATTGTTCCGATAAAATTTCTTTATTTTCATCTATTGAAAGAATTATAATTTTGCAAATTTGACCCGCTTCTTCCAAACAGTTCAAAGCTTTCTTTTTGATACGCAAAAGGTTTTCTGCGGATTTATCATCTTTTACAGAATTCAAATCCTTGTCTTGTTTAAAACAGTTGCGTTTAGCGGCACAGTTTTGTTTTGTTTTTGTTTCTGTCTTAAGTTGTTCTTTAACTTTTTTTAGCTTTTCATTAACTACAACAAGTTCTTCTTTTAATTGCGAATCCAAATCTGCAGATATTTTGTTTTTGTTTGCTTCAGTAATACCACAAGATTTTTGAGCATTTAACATACATTTTAATGCTTTATTTTTTACGTTTAAAACTTTTCTTGCGGTTTTGCTGTTTTTTGCTTCTTTTAATTTCTTTTCTTCTTTTAAACAGTTCTTTTTGGCAACACAGGCTTTTTTCTCATCTGTTGCGGTTTCTTCTTCTTGTTTGGTGGTTTCAAGTTTAGTATCAACTGCAGCAATTTGTTTTTGTAATTTACTCAAAGCCGCTATTTCTGTTCCGCTGACGGCAGAATACCCGGTGGTCGTTATGGTTGCCAATAATGTAAATAATGTTAATTTTTTCATATTTTTCTTCCCCGTTTTATAAAGTTGTTTGGTTATAAACGATCTAGAAACAAAATATAACATTATTTTAATAAGAAGAAAAGAAAATGTTTTATTTATACAAATTAATAAAAAAATCGCCCATACGGGCGTTTTTATTAAACAGAGTATAACATAATTGAGAACAAATTTTGATATAAAAATTATTTATCTAACGATACTTGCAAATTAATAAAAAAACTTTATATTATCATTACTATGAAAGAATTTATTTTGCCTTTGAAAGATTTAGTAATCCAGCCAGGTTTAACCGTGCCAATTTATTTGGATAATCAAATTTCGGTTGCTTGTATGGATGCTGCTGTTGCTGATAATCGCCGGGTTATTTTGGCGCCCCAACATAAATGGAATTATCCAACAAATCCCGAAGAATTATTCAATATTGGAACCCTGGCAGAAGTTATCCAGATTTTACGTTTGCCGGATAATTCTATTCATACAATTGTTCAAACTAAATCAGCGGTTTCTATTTCGGATATTTCTGTCAAAGATGGATTGTTCAGTGGTATTCCAACTGAATTACCATTTACAGATGATAGCGATTTTGAACAAACGATTGCTTTGCGGGACAAGGTTGCAGATCAATTGTCAGAATTGGCATTACCACGAAAATTTAGAATTGATAAATTAAATACCATCATAGAAAATTATCCAATGCCCGCATTCATTGACGCAGTTGTTCAGATGATTAACACTGAAACTGATGCCGCGGTCAAGATTTTATCTGCTCATAATTACAGTGATAAATTGGTTTTATTGTTGGAACAAATCAGTATGATGTCTGAAATTGCAAAAATTGATGCATCAATCAGCAAGCGTGTTCAACAACAGCTAGAAGGAGGACAGCGGAATCATGTTCTCCAGGAAAAGTTAAAGGCCATTCAAAAAGAGCTGGGTGAAGACAGCGAAGAAATGGATATAGAAAAACTTAAAAAGCGCATAGAAGAATCGGCTATGCCAAAAGAAGCAAGGGACAAGGCTTTGTCAGAATGGCGCCGCATGCGCAGTCATAATGCCATGAGTACCGAAGGGGCAATTTTAAAAACTTATTTGGACGAATTATTATCAATGCCGTGGGACAGGTCAGATTCAGCCCCTATTGATTTAACAAAATCACGTGAAGCATTGGACAGTGAACATTCTGGAATGCAACCAATCAAAGAAAGAATTTTGGAACATATTGCGGTTATGCGTAAAACTGGAAATAGTTCGGGCAGTATTTTATGCTTGGTTGGCGCACCGGGGGTTGGGAAAACCAGTCTGGGACGTAGTGTGGCGAAAGCTTTGGGGCGTAAATATCAAAGAATTTCGTTGGGCGGCGTCAGTGATGAGGCTCATTTTAGGGGGCACCGTAAAACCTATATCGGTTCACAACCTGGGCGCATTATGGATGCGTTAAAGCGCTGTGCTTCAAATAATCCAGTAATAGTATTGGATGAAATTGATAAAATGGGACGCGATCATCGTGGCGATCCAGAAAGTGCTTTGTTGGAAATTTTGGATCCAGAACAAAATAAAAGTTTTCGTGATCATTATTTAGAAGTGGATTTTGATTTGGGTAATGTGCTTTTTATTGCAACTGCAAACAGTTTGAATATGTCGCCAGCATTAAAAGATCGTATGGAAATAATTGAAATTCCAGGATACTCCGAAGAAGAAAAAATTAAAATCGCACGTGATCATTTAATTAAACGTGCAGCAAAAGATGCCGGATGGAACATTGATAATATTACAATTGATGATGATGCTTTGCGTCATTTAATCAGAAATTACACGGCCGAGCAGGGGGTTCGTGAAATGCAAAGAACATTGACCGCAATTTTGCGCAGAACTTTGTTATTGGCAAATGGCGAAGATGCTCTAACGAAATTTACAATTAAAAAAATTGATGAGTTAATGCGTGAGAGAAAAAGTGCGGGTATACGGCAAAAAATAGGATTTAATGCCGGCGCAAGGGTATAAAAATGAATATTTTTGAAAAAGTGATATATTATAATATCCTTCCAAAAACGCAAAAAAACGAAATTTATAACGAAATTGAAAAAATAGTGGGTTCGTTAAATTTAAAAATGCGGTATAATGATTTTGAAAGAGATTTTATAGCTTCAACAGATGAAACAAACTTAATAACTGCATCAAAAGAATGGGATCATTTTGCGCGTGGACACAGACGTGGGATTTCATATCGTATAATCATTTGTAATGATGGAACAATAAAAAGTTGTGCTGAAAAATTTGCGAGCAAGGACGGATTTGCAAAAGCGATTTATGTAATGTTTCGATCAAAATGGCGCGAACAAATAAGTAAAAATAAATGATTTTAATAATTGATACATCTTCATCAGAAATTAAATTATTATTGGATAACAAATATAAATTTGTTGAGGTTGAAAAACAATCACTTTCGTTGCCAACTGAAACAGAAAAATTTCTGACTGAAAATAATGCAAAGTTTTCTGATTTAACCGCGATTGGCGTGGTTGTTGGCCCGGGCAGTTTTACGGGAATACGGTTGGGGATTGCCTATGCCAAGGGTTTGGCAATGGGTTTGGGGATTCGCGTTATCCCCGTAAATGCATTTGAAATTTATTTAGAATCTGATCCGGATGCCTTTGTCGCGATTGATTCGCATAAGGGGGATTTTTTCGTTGGCGCAAAAGATTTGGAACCACAAATTATGGATATAGAACAGGTTGAAACAAAACAATTTGATTACCAAAAAACCACAGGGCACAAACCATACGATTTAACAAACGCTTTGCCAATTGTGCAAAGAAAATTAAAATCAGATTCGGTGCCTGTAATTCCACTTTACATCAGACCCAGCTATGCTGAACAAAATCGCAAATCTTCATAAATTATGCTTCCCACATAAACCATGGGACGCCACAGAATTCGCCAGTTTAAAACAAAGTGGCGCTGAAATAATTGCATCTGAAAACGGATTTATTGTTTGGCGGTGCGCCGCAGACGAATGTGAAATCATAACGATCGGCGTTCATCCAGATTTTCGCGGAACCGGAATTGCGGACGCTTTATTACAATTAATGGAAAAAGAGCAGGTGGGAAAAAAAATCTTTCTGGAAGTGGCTGAAAATAATATCCCAGCAAAAAAACTTTATGAAAGAAATGGTTATAAACAAATTGCTGTTCGTCAGGGTTATTATGATGGAATAGATGCGCTTATAATGGGAAAAGATTTATCCAATAAAATCTAGAACCCGAATATCAAAAATAATATCACGTGGGCGCAGGGGCGCTGTTATATGCATATCGGCGGCTTTGCGCGTGCGTGATAATGCCACGTAAGTTTGTCCGTGCGCAAACGCCCCACGCGAAATATCAATAATTACAGAATCCAATGTTTTTCCCTGGGCCTTGTGAATAGTCATAGCATAGCCCAGCATAATTGGAAACTGGCGATAGCTGCCGGTTTCAACCTCTATCAATTTATCATTTTCATCACGATTGTATTCTATCTTTTGCCATTTTTCTGGTTTGATTTTTACGACATCATTTGTTGCCAGTAATTTAATTGTAATTTCTTTTTGCCCCAGTTCTTGGATAATTCCCATTGAACCATTTAAACAATCTTTGCCATGCTCGCGAACATTTCTGGTGAAAATTATAAGCGCGCCTACTTTTAAGTATAAATCCATTGGGGAAGGGGCATCTTTTTCATTAAAGTTTCCAGATAATTCCCCACGATATAAAACCTCGGGCGTGTTTATTTGTGCCAATCTGGATTTGTTTATATTTTCTGCAACTGCGCGAAAAGGTGTAATAATCACGGCATTTTCGCGTCTGGCGGTATCATCTATTTTT
>JBAYXF010000016.1:0-13160 GCA_041673665.1 Alphaproteobacteria bacterium
TTTCCATGCAGGAACAGATAAATAATGCCCTTGTTTTTTTGCGCGTGATAATGATGCGTATTTTTTACGATCAAACATATCTTCTTGTCCATATGCCGCGCAATAACCACCCAGTGGTAATATGGATATTTTCCAAAGCGTTCCATGTTTATCGTGCCACTTTATCAATGCGGGTCCAAAACCAATTGAAAAAGTATTAACCCGGACCCCGGCCCAACGTGCGGCCCAAAAATGTCCCAGTTCGTGAATAAATACCACCACACCCAGAACAATTAACAAAGCAACGATAGTCATAATAACATGCATTTTATTTCCTCTTCTTTATATCATAACCAACCAAACAATGGGCAGAACCAAAATCCATCCATCAAAACGGTCAATAACACCACCATGTCCAGGCAGCAAGTTTCCAAAGTCTTTGATTCCCAATTTCCGTTTTAATGCACTGGCCGCGATGTCGCCGTATTGTGATAACAAAGAAACCGAAATTCCGATCCACATCAATTGTGGCATAAACATGTCTGTTCCCAATAATCCATAAAGTATTGCGGCAACAGTTCCGCAAATAATACCGGCAATTTGTCCAGACCATGTTTTATTCGGCGAAATAGCAGCCCACATTTTATCCCCACCAAGTTTATGACCAAAAAACCAAGCCCCTGTATCTGCTGCTGCAATGACAATTAAAAGTAATAAAATAATCCAAGGTTTTGTTCCAACAAAATATCCGGCTACCCCAACCAATATTAACCAAGCCCCAAACGCAACACGTAATGCGCAAAATTTTTTATTTTTTATTTTCAAACGCATCGTTTCAAAAACCATAGCTGCTGCAACCAATGCGGTCAGCCAACGAACAGCCGGGATTTTATAATATTCGGCAACAGCAGCGATTAAAGCAACCGCAACCATAATTGCGCTGGTCAAAATTCTTTTTTTTGTGTCTTTCATAATTTTCCCCCTGGTAATTATTTTCCAAACCGGCGTTTTCTGTTTGAATATTCATTCAGCATTTTTTCATAATCTTTATTATTCAAGGCGGGCCAGAATTTTGGATAAAACATTAATTCAGCATACGCCAATTTCCATAACATAAAATTAGAAATACGTTCTTCTTCGCTAGTTCTGATAACAAGATCAATTGGTAATAATTCGCCTGAATCCATAAAAGATTCAAATTCTTCCATGCTGACCGGTTTACCATTTTCAATTGCAGCATTTACCCCCCGCAATATTTCATCATGTCCACCATAATCTAGTGCGATTACGATTGTACCAACAGTATTTTCAGACGTTTTCTTTTCTATCCCTTCAAACATTTTAACGATTTTTGATGAAAATCTATCGCGGCGACCAATGATTTTTATACGAATATTTTTTTCATGGGCACGATCTACAAATAGTTGTAGTTCTGCAGCCATTAAATCCATCAAATATTTTACTTCGTCGGCTGGTCGTAGCCAATTTTCAGTTGAAAACAGAAAATAACTGACTGTAGATACCCCATGTTTAATAAAAAACTCGGCCGATTTTTCAACAACTTTTGTGCCCAGTTTATACCCAGCAACAGTTGGCATTCCACGTTTAAGTGCCCAGCGGCGATTTCCATCACATATAAATGCGATATGTTGTGGAGTTTTTGTTTCTTGTTTCTTTTTAAATAACATTTACTTTCCTTACCCCGGCAATTTTATAATGTAAATTGTTAAAAAACAAGCTCTTTTAATCCTTGAAACTTAAACAATAAATTGCTAAGTTTGGAAACATGAAAAAAATTATATTATTGGCTTTTTGCCTTTTCCCTTTTGTTGCTGCATCTGCCGCGACAATTTCACGTATAGACGTTGCTGGTGTCAAACGTATGGACGCAGAATCTGTTCGTTTATTGGCAGATGTTAAAACGGGGATATATATAAATTCCGAGGATATAAATCAAATCGTAAAACGCTTGCAACAATCGGGTTATTTTTCAGCGGTTTCTGCAAAAATGGAAGGAAGTATTTTAAAAATTAATATTACCGAAGCACCCACAATTGCCCAGGTTACGGTCGAGGGTAACGATGAAATATCAACCGATGATTTGAAAAAAGAAATCCAGGTAAAAGAACGCGGAACATTTGACGAAACTGAAATTGCCGCAGATGTCCAAAGATTATTAACGGTCTATCAACGCAAGGGTTTTTTTGGAACCCGGGTAAATCCACAGAAAATAGAGCAAGAAGATGGTCGGGTTAATGTTGTTTATGAAATAAAAGAAGGTCATCCAACTTATATTAAAAATATAAAGTTCAAAGGAAATGATAATTTTTCATCACGGACATTGGGCAAAGAATTATTATCGCGCGAGCATGCTTGGTGGCGATTTATGGCCCAGTTCGATGTTTATGACGAGGATCGAATTCAATATGATGCGCAAATGGTACGTCAATTTTATCTGCGTAATGGATATGCAAATGTCCAGGTAAGAATTCAAAACGGTACATTTACCGCTGATCGTGAATATTATTCGGTAGTATTTGATGTTCAAGAAGGCAAAAGATATAAATTTGGTGAATTAAAAATAGAAAACCCATTCAAAGATGTTGATGATAAAGATTTAAAAGATGTCTTGGAAATGGATACAGGGGATATTTATAATGTTGATAAAGTAGATTCAACAATTTCTGCATTACGTGGTGTGGTCGCTGCCCAGGGATATTCTTTTATAAACGTTGATACAATCCCTGAAAAAAATGATACTGATCATACAATCTCTATAGCTTTTAAGATTCAAAAAACGAATCGTATTTATTTAGATAGTATAAGTATACTGGGGAATGTCAGAACTTTTGACAGTGTAATAGAGCATCAATTAGATGTTCGTGCGGGGGATCCTTTTTCTTTACAAACGATAGAAGCAGGGCGTCAAAGAATGATGCGTTCCAGATATTATAAAGACGTTCAGATGGCCCCGACGCGTATCGCCAGAACAAATCTGATGAATCTGGATGTAAAGGTAGAAGAACAACCAACCGGTGAATTGTCCGGTGGTGTTGGTTGGTCCAGTATTAATGGATTTATGGTTGATGCTGGGATTACAGAAACTAATTTTATGGGCCGTGGACAAATGGTTCAATTAAGGGGCAGTATTGCACAATATACCAAACAGGTTTCGCTAGGATTTACCGAACCTTATTTGTTTGGGCGTGAATTGTCTGGCGGATTTGATGTAAATTATACAATGTATAATTATGGCAGCTTGGGCAGCTATGGTTACGATCGCGACAGTCTGTCATTATCTGGCCGTTTGGGTTGGAAGCTGACCGATCATTGGACCCAAATGATGCGTTTGTCTGCAATGTATGATCAAAATTATGATTTACATACATCCGGTGGTTGGCAACAGGCAAGTTTATATACGCTGGGGACGACTTTTAAATATCAAAATTTGGATACAGACTTTAAACAAAATACTCATACTGGAATAGTGGCAAATTTTGGTGTTGCTTATACAGGTTTTGGAATCAGTACAGAAACATTTATGCGTTATAGCGGAGATGTTACAGGATTATTAAACTTCTTTGAAAATAGATGGCAATTAAAATCCAGTTTGGAATTTGGTTATGCACAACCATTGGATGGGGATTATATCAGCCGAGTGTATCGCTATTTCTTGGGTGGGGAATCTTTGCGCGCATTTCAAATTGCTGGTATAGGATCACGTAACTGGGCATATCGTAATTATGCGCTAGGTGGATTATGGAAGGCAAATGGCAGCACCCAATTAAACTTTCCAGTATTTATCCCAGATGAATACCAGGTAAAAGGGTTTGTTTTCGCCGATTATGGTGTTATTGGTAAACCGCCAAAAGAAGAATATACTTATACATTAAGTGGTACTTCGATAACCAGTGATAACTTTATAGATCAAGATTTGCGAACCAGTGTTGGTGTTGGTGTTTTCTGGAATACACCTATGGGACCTATGAATTTCTCGTGGGGTTGGCCGTTAAAGATAAATGAATATGACCGCGAACAAAGATTCTTGTTATCGTTTGAAACCCAGTTTTAGACTTGACGCAGTGCTTAAAAATTCACTATAATTTTTATAAAAGAAAAAGGTGGGAAAATGAAAAAAATTCTTTTGGGCTTATTGGTAGTTTTTGCATTGGCTGGATGCGGACAGGTTTATGATCGTGAACCCGTCGGTGTTGGTTTTGATAACAATGAATTAAAATTGTCCCCTTGCGCATGTATGCAGGTCTATAGGGCATAATTAATAAAGATAACATTATGAACTTTCCGGCAGATTATGATACAAGAATGTTTCCGGAAACGCGCTATCTTTCAATGGCGCGGATGTTTGCTATTTGGTCTGCAGTATTATTTTTTTTAATAGTCGGACTTTCTTGGACTTTGGTTTGGACCATGCATGCCAGTCGGACCGAGCCTGTTTTGTTTTCAATATCTGATGATGGAATAACTTGGACGGCGATTATAGATGGCGATACACGATTAAAGTATTCTGCTACGCGTGTCATGCAGGAATCCGTGGTTGCAAATTTTACACAGATGTGGTTTAAAATTTCTAAAGATGCGAAAGAAAACGAAGAAAATTGGTGCAAATGTGATCCTGAAAAATGTTGGAGTAATGAACTGGCACCGGCAAGATGTAATGTTTGTTGTGCATCTGGTACAAATCTATTTAATAATTTTATGGGGGTTGTAAACAGCGATTTTGGCGCACGTGCAACAGCTGGCGAAGAATGGTCGGTAATTCCAGAATTAATTCATGTGGTGCCAGTCGGTATAATTTCGGATAAAGGCGGGCTTTGGCATTTAACCGCAAGCATTGACATGGATGGTAAAATTCAAAACATAGAAGCATTTGTTAAAACAATAAGATCAAAGCAAGGTTACCCTGCAACTTTAGGATATTATGTTGCGGATTTCCATGCGTATCCGGCGGAATAATGAAAAGACTAACAATATTTTTATTTGGAAGTGTTTTACTGGTTATCGCAACTGGATTGGCAATCATTGGCGCGAAAATTTTTGATATCAGTCGTAATTTTTCAGTGAATTCGGTTATATTTCAACCTGCAGATTTATCCAGGGATAGAATTGAAAAGCCATT
Organism: Alphaproteobacteria bacterium; assembly: GCA_041673665.1. Lineage (GTDB taxonomy): Bacteria > Pseudomonadota > Alphaproteobacteria > Rs-D84 > Rs-D84 > WRCA01. The sequence goes on from JBAYXF010000016.1 coordinate 5,117, forward strand.
ACCCTTGCATGTTTTATCAGATGATTTTATACGTGATAATTTAATAAAGAAATTTATTTATGAATATTTTTATATTGTTCCAGATGCTGATGATATAAAAAGACGCAGAATGCCGCACAGTACACTTGCAGAAATGTCAAGTGAATCAGTGTTTGATCAATGGGACAAGGATTTTGCCAAAGATATGGAAAAGCAAGCAAATGAAAATGTTATGCGTCGTGTATTTGTAAGAAATATTGTTTTGCCGCCTAGTAGCGAATATTTTCAAATAACATACGATTTGCTGACTTGGAATATTGCAAACGATATTACGGCTGCACCACAAATTCAAAAAAATAAAACAATGTCTGTTCGATTGAATTTTGAAAAAATGGTGAAACAAAAACAAGCAAACGGAATAAATTTCGATGTAAAAAAGTATTTGTCGGATGGTGCAGATCCTGCTACGATTCTAAGGTTCAGGGTATTAGAAGTCATAGTTAAATAAGGAAAAATAAGTGAGAGAAAATAAAAAGTCTTTTTTATATAAATCAACAAAGCTTTCATTAGCAGTTTGTTTTATGCTTTTTCATATTTTTGCTATTTCAACTTTTTATAATGCCGCTTGGGCTAACGAAGAAAAAGACCCATTTATTATTGATGCAGAAATGGGCACAGATTCTAAATTGCCAAATGCAACAATTTCTGATCCAGAGCCAGTAGAATTTGATAGTGCCCCATTGGTATTGAATGATGGTGTTGGATATTATCCTATTTCTAATTTTGATATTTCTGGAGTTTATTTGGATATGCCATTTGAAGATGTTCAGACATTATTTTTCAAAAGAAAATCTTTGTATTCTCCGCGAAAGAAAAACTCTATAATTTTTACTTTGACCAGTGATTGGCGTGTAAATCTAGATTATGAATGCACGCAACAGGGGATATATGTTCCGTCAGAGCTGGAAAAATGTATTTTGTCTGCTGCCCGGAAACGTGGATTATTATATCCAGCAGAATTACATTTGGTGCGCGAGTCAACCGGCGAAACCATAGATATTTATTTTACAAGTAATGCAACCGAGAATGTTGTTTGGCGTGTAGTTTATAAAAATGATGTTAATGATATGCCGGGTTCTGCAGAAAAATTTTCTCAGCAACGTGATAACAAGATAATGGTATTTTGGCAGGAAGTCGTTGAAAAATACGGACAACCAAACAGTGGTAATGATAAATGGGTATCCAGCACTAATTCGTTTGACCCAATGTTGACGGCATACTATGGAATGTTAGAACTAACAGATCAAGGAATAATGGCGACAGATACGGCCAAGAACGCTTCTGATGCACGTGAAAATTTCCGGGCAAAACCTTATGCTTTCTAAAAATACTTATCATGCTGGTCTTTTTGCAGAATTTCTAGCGCGTATATATTTACGTATTCATGGATTTAAAATTTTAAAGTCCAGATATATAACTGGAAAATATACCAAGCGCGCAGAAATAGATATAATTGCACGGCGTGGAAATTTGGTTGTTTTTATAGAAGTTAAAAACAGACCAGATGTTCGCATGGCATTTGATGCAATTGGTCATACCCAGGCATTAAGATTAAGACGTGCAGCCGAAACATGGATTGCAAAAAATCGTTGGCATGGGGACGCCAGATTTGATGTAATTGTGGTAAGCGGTTGGCACGTTAAATGGTTCAAAAACGGGATATAATATGAAGGCATTAACGCTTTGGCAACCTTTTGCCCAGGCAATAGCATTGGGATTAAAAAAATATGAAACTCGTTCTTGGGCGACGCGTCATCGTGGTCGTATCGCAATTCATTGCTCTGTAAAGCCATTGCACAAAGATTACAAAGAATTAGCCGATAAATATGGAATAACCGATAAATTGGAATATGGAAAAATAATTCTAATTTGTGATTTAACGGATTGTATTTTAATGACCGACGAATTTATAAACCAGCAAACGCAAACCGAATTGGATTTTGGGGATTGGCGCGTTGGGCGATATGCTTGGGAATTTAAAATAGTGAAAATTTTGCAAAAGCCGGCCCAAACCAAGGGATACCAAGGTTTATGGAATACAGATTTGTTCCCAGACATGGAAGATATGCCAAAATCACAACAAATAAAAATGAAGTTTTAATACTGAAAAATAAAGGTTCCATATATATTTTTTTAGTTTATAATGGGGGTGTTCTGCAAATGCAGATCTTATTAAATCAAGGAGTAAATAAATGAAAAAAGCAATCTTATTGGGCTTTGCAGTTTTAACTTTGGCTGCTTGCACCGGTTCTTATAAATCTGGAAATTGTGAATATGATTTCTTATTACATAAAGATATTTCTATTTCTAAAATTATTGGTAACGCAACTGGCGGATGCTAATAAAAAGAAAATAAAACGCGGCGTTTGCCGCGTTTTATTTTATAACTGCTGATTTTATCAGCGACAAATCTTCTTTTATTCCATCTATATTTAATTGCAGTTGTCCAATTCCAGATTCCAAAATTGTGGTTCTGTTTTCCAATGATGTTATACGCGCGTCTGATTTTTTAATTTCATCTATGGCGGATGATTGCCTTTGATTCGCAAACCAAAGTTTATACATTTTTGATTGTGGTTCGTAATCTAAACTTGCAACACCACCAGAATCTTGGGCGGTTCGTGATAATGTTGATTCCAATGATGACATAAATGTTTCTGGGTTTTTGAATTTATCTGCTTCGGCATTTATTGCAGCCTGCATTTTTGCCAGGCGTGCCAACATTTCAGGACTTAAATTTCTTTCTCTTTCTTTCATACAATAATTATATCATAAATTATTATATTTTAAATTCGGTTTTTGCACGCACGGGACGAAATGTTTTACCCAATGCGCGGATAGGGGTGGGCATCATACGCAACGCGCCAGAGGTCGCGTCCAATCCATCATCATGGCCGTTGCTGCCCACAGGCGTCCAACCCAACATTTCAGAAATCAGTGGGGTCGTGCGAATCCGGTCGTGTGCGTACAGACGACCCGTGGACAACAATGATTCAATTGTGTCCAAGATTCTGGATTCTTTTCTGGTGTGATTAACTATTTTTTTAATAACAACGGATTGATTTTTCTTCTTTGCGATTTCGCGCAAAATTTCGGGCAGGGCGTTTCCCAGACCATTAACTTCTATCCCGATTAAGTGCGCGCCGTGTTGATTCATAAATTCCAATACTTTTTCGCATTGGGTTGCCAATGGATGTAAATTATCATCATCAACAATTAAATATTTTACATCATGAATAAATGCCAGACGATTTTTATCATCACGATAAAGCAAAACGCAAACGCTGGCGTCCGCGTTATTAAGTCCGCTGGACGGATCCCAATAACACGATATCCCTGTTATTAAAAAGTCTTTATCAGTTCCCAATTTTGCGGTTCGCGCGTCAAAATCACCATTATAAAAATGCAGCGCGCCAGGATCCAAACGCGCTTTATCTTCGGCGATGTATTCCAACATCATCTGACTGGAAAAATGTCTGGGGCCAACAATATTTCGCAGTTCTTCTATTTTTGTTGTTGGAAAAACAGACGGCCATGCGGGTACACCATTCGCGTCAATTATCGGCAGACGGGAAACATTATATCCGCGTAAAAAAGGTTGGCTTTGTTCATTCATGGAAAAATAAAAAAACGCGCATCGCGCGTCTGTTTTTCGTAAAATCATTATATCAAATTTTTCATAAAAAATCAATCTAAAAATGGAACTTCTTCCATTTCTGGTTGTGTGTTTGGTGTTGCGGCGGATGAGGGCGGCGGTGTGTTGGCAAATTTGTTGTCGTCTGCCGGATTAAATCCATCGTCCAGATCATCAAACAAAGAATAATCGCCACTGAATTTTAATTTGATAGTTTCTGGTTTACCATGACGGTTTTTTCCAATGATTAATTCTGCTTTACCACGTGCAGCATCTAAACGTTTGCGCCAATTTTCAGTTTTGTTCACAGTGAATTTTTCTGAATGATCGTTTGCTGCCTCGGATGGATCGCGACCCTGCAGATAATATTCTTCACGATAAGTAAACATAACAATATCCGCGTCTTGTTCAATAGATCCAGATTCACGCAAGTCAGAAAGCAATGGTCGTTTATCATCGCGCGATTCGACGGCACGAGAAAGCTGGGACAACGCAATAACTGGTGCGTCTAATTCTTTGGCCAGCATTTTAAGTCCACGGGTAATTTCTGATAATTCATTTACGCGGCTGTCGTTTCTACGAAGTGTAGGTGATTGCATTAACTGTAAATAGTCAATTACGATCAGTGCGATTCCACCATGTTTACGGGCAATACGACGTGCACGTGCACGCATCATTGGAACGCTCATACCTGGGGTATCATCGATCATAAGTGGAATATTTGATAAAGCGTCCGAGTATTGAGACAAACGTAAAAATTCTTGATCGTTCAGACTGCCGTTACGCATAGAGCTGGCCGGAATTTTTGCCTGGGATGATAAAACCTTGGACGCCAATTGTGATGCGGACATTTCCAAGCTGAAAAATACGATTGCACCCTTGTACTTTTTATTTGCGCGATTTGCTATGATTGCATTGGCCGCATTAAAAGCGATGTTTAATGCAATAGTGGTTTTTCCCATTGCTGGACGACCAGCAATAATTACCAAATCAGATTTATGCAATCCACTGATGGATTTATCCAGATCGCGAAGACCAGTTGTTAAGCCCGATAATTTCCCATCGGCTTTATATGCTATTTCTGCTTCTTCTAGTGCTGTGCGCAAAGCGGTGTTTAATGTTGATGCCCCGCGTTCGGCCGAGCCAGTAGCGGACAAATCAAATAATTTTTGTTCAGCGGATTCAATTTGTTTATCAACTGGATTTTCCAAATCTTCTATAAATGCCGAATCAGTAATATTTTGACCGATGTTAATAAGTTCGCGACGCATAGCATTGTCATAAACAATTTTGGCATAGCTTTCTACATTAACAACTGATGCGCCAGCGCCCGCCAATTCAGATAAATATTCAACACCGCCAACAGATTCCAAAACGCCCTGTTGGGTTAAATAATTTTTCGCCGTGATAATATCAAATGGAATTCCAGCTGCGAATTGTTTTTCCGCCAGCTTGTATATTTCTTGGTGTGCAGGGTGTGTAAAATGTGCTGCATGCAGAAAATCGCTTATTTTTTCCAGCGCGCGATTGTTCATTAACACTGCAGCCAGCACGGCTTGTTCTGCTTCTAAATTCGTTGGTAAAGTCTTTGGGGTAAATTCCATGTTCAAAACTATATAACACGAAATTTAATTTGCAACGTTTTTTCTTGCTTTATGCTAAAAAAAAACCTACCATATTTGTCAAGCAAGAGGTGGAATTATGGCATGGGAAGAAATCTGTTTTCCAAACAATATAAGAAATATCAGACTATCGCGCGGTATGCGTATGACCGAAGTGGCAAAAAAATCGGGTCTTTCATTGTCCGCAATGTCCAAGGTTGAAAAAGGTGTTCGCAGATTAAAACAGGGGCAATTAATGCAGCTTTGCACAATTTTGAGCTGTAAATTGTCAGATATCTTTATCAAGGCTGATGATGAAAAAGCAGTAAAATGGAAATCTGAAATGCAACGCCGTTTGGTTGAAAACGAAACTGCTGGATTAAAAGTGTTTGGATCTGGAATTCGGGTTTTACGTCGTAATGTAAACAAAACTATTGCCCAGGCCGCGAAAGATGCCAAAATGACCCTCAGTGTTTATCATAAAATTGAAACTGGTCAGCGCGAAGTTTATGAAACTGAAATTGAAAATTTGGCCAAAGCAATGGGTAAAACTGTCGAAACAATGTTCAAAGCAATTGCGGACTTGTATAACTCTGGCGCATTAAGCAAACAAATTAACAAGGCCGAAGAACGTGTTCGTGAAGCATTAAAGGTCGGAAAAAGTGCATCTAATTCTGATATTGGCGCGGCTATTTATGGGGCGAATGTTTATGATTCAGTTCGTAAAAATTTGATTCCTGTTTATGGAATGCCGGATGGTAAAAATATAGATTTTGCTAAATCTGATGAAAATATGTTGCAGCCACCTTCTAAAATAAAAACTGGCAGTGGCGTATATGCGGTCCAAGTTCCATCTGGTCGTATGGGCCCAATGTTTCCGGCAAATGCATATTTATATGCTGTTCCTGGGATAACCCCAAAGGCGGGCGATTTGGCAATTTTGTTTGACGAAGATTATGAAAAATTGGCACCAAACGCACATACTTCGGTTCGAGTAGTTATGTTAAAAGAAGAAAAAAATGGATCTTTGGTTGGAATACAGGTCCATCCCGAAGAAAAAGTTCAAATCAAAAATGTAAAAAATAGATTGCATAAAGTTGTGCAAATTATTTGTGAATAAAGATTTGCTCTGGGGGAAATATAAATGAGAGAATCAACTTCTATAATAGCACAACGATTATTAAATTTATATCGCCAGGCTCATGTTATAAATGGTGGATGGCCCGCTGTAAATCAGGTTTTTATTAACGAAGCATCCGAAGCCGTTTTTACTGAATTGGAAAAATTACCCGGCGGAACAAAACTGGCGATTCATATAAAAAATTTGAAATTTGGAAAAACCAAGATGGATCAGATTGACAGGGAATTGATGCCTTATAATGGGATGATGAACAATAATATAAACCCCGCACAAGTTTCTAGTAAAGATTTACAAGAGTTGGGAAATGCTTTAACTGATTTTCAACCAGACGAGGAGCATATTGATAAAATTAAAAAATTGAATATAGTTCAATCTTTTGGTGAAAATTGGGTAAAAGGTGTTCGTAGCGCATTATTAAATAATCCTGACTTGTTATCAAAATGGAATGAAGTATCGCAAACAGCACGTGCGTATGATTTATGGAATGAAGCGTATGCGATTTTAACCCCACCAATTTCAGAACGTGCCCGTGCCCAGGCCCAGGCAGATCTATCAGAATATGAAACATATTTACCGATGTTTGGAGATGAAGGAACAAAATTATTGGCGCGGATACGAACATTTGTCAGCAGTGTATAAATAAAAAAAACCGCGGATTGTTCCGCGGTTTTATAAATGGTATCAACTGCATGTGGGGTGCCTATATAAATCATTGTACCATTTGGGGATAAAATAAAATCCAGTTCACGTATGCATAGTAATCCACCAAAGTGCATTCTACTGGTTCATGGTTCAGGTTCATAACTGGGACCAATCCATGACGGGATTTAGTTGCTGCAGTACCTTTGCCTACTTTTTGGAAAGTAGTGCTGGCACCAATGATGCCAGATTTGCTGCGAATTGTATTACGCAGTTTTGTGCCCATTTGTTGATAAGCAAGATGAACATCGGCCACGAATTGTTTAATAAATACCTGGTCTATTGATTCAGACATAGGTTCTCCTTTGTTTAAAATAAAAAAGCTGGACGAAATCCAGTTTTGAAGAATTTGTTTTTTTGGTTATACGCATGCGTGCCATTAAAACAAATATGTGGGGCGTTTGCTTGTCCACAAATTGTAAAATAATAATATTAAAATAAAAAATCCCGCAATGCGGGATTTTTTATTTCAACAATGCAAAAAAGCATTATTTCTTTTTAGCAACTTTTTTAACTGTTTTTTTAGCAGCTGGTTTTTTAGCAACTACTTTTTTTACAGCTTTTTTAACTGTTTTTTTAGCAGCTGGTTTTTTAGCAACTACTTTTTTTACAGCTTTTTTTACAACTTTCTTTGCAGCTGGCTTTTTAGCAACTGGTTTTTTAGCAGCAACTTTTTTTACAGCTTTTTTAACTGTTTTTTTAGCAGCTGGTTTTTTTACAGCTTTTTTAACTGTTTTTTTAGCGGCTGGTTTTTTAGCAACTACTTTTTTAACAACTTTCTTTGCAGCTGGCTTTTTAGCAACCGGTTTTTTAGCAGCAACTTTTTTTACAGCTTTTTTAACCGTTTTTTTAGCAGCTGGTTTTTTAGCAACTGGTTTTTTAGCGGCTGGTTTTGCAGCGGCTTTTTTCGTTGCTGGCTTCAAGAATGAA
>JBAYXF010000017.1:0-12380 GCA_041673665.1 Alphaproteobacteria bacterium
AGTTTTGGAGCGAATCCTGTTTCGATAAATACCCATGCAGTATTAGTTGGGATTGAACCATCTTGTGTCAAAGCCAAATCACTTTTTATATTATTGTTATTTGGCATCATTCCGTTTGCACGTTTTAAATAAAGTTTCGCATCTGCAAATTTTCCGGTATTCAAAAAGACCAAACCAGACAAATACATTAACGCTGGATTCATAATATTACTGAAAGCTTTCCACTTGGAATTTTCATCGTTTAACTTTTTTACTAATTCTGTCGAGTCTTCGGTCTGGGCTTTTTTATTTGATTCAATTAACTTTGCGTATTCTTCGCTCATCTTTTGTTGTCTGTCATAAGATTGATTTATAATTACGCGTGCATTATCAAAACGACCCTGGGCCAGAGCGCACCATAATTGATAATAAGAAACAAACAAAGAATCCATCATATAAGGGCGATAACTGTTGGCAAGATTCCCACCAAGTAATGCACCAGCTTCACGACCAACATCCAAGCCGGTCAGATCAATATTTCTGTGATTAAATTCTTCATATGCTTTATCACTTTCATCAAAATTATTCATGTGAAATTGAGAGTCTGCCGTCATAAGTAATTCAAGGTTATCCTGGCTGGATAATTCACTTGTGCTGGTAACTTCTGTATAATTACTTAGCATATACGCACTGCGTGCCTGATCTAAACTTGCTTCTACCCCTGCAGCACAACCATATAAAAATAAAGGAATAAGCAGAAACAATTTTTTCATGTTAAAAATGCTAGCATCAAAAAAATTATGTTGCAAGAGTTTAATATAGGTTTATAATACTCGCGATAAAAAAGGGATAAAATGACAGAAAATATTAAAACTTTGACAGCGGGCGAAATGTTAAAACACTCACGTACTACTGGTCGTCGTAAACGCGAGCTGGCCACAATTGCAAAACAATTATGTATCAAAGAAGAATTTTTAGACGCATTGGAAACAGGGAATTATAAAAAAATCCCAGAGTTAATTTATATTCTAGGTTTTGCCAGAAATTATGCAATAGAATTGGATTTGGATCCCGAAGAAATCGTTAATAAAATTAAAGAAGAAATGGGTATCATCAGTGAAGAAAACAAATATGAAAAAGAAACAGAAGAAGAAATTGTAAACAAGAAAAGATGCGGCTTGGAAACTTTTGAAAAAATCAGGGGCTTTTTGCGTAAAAATTGGAAATGGATATCCACAATAATTGTCTCAATAATTATTATCTTGCTTGCAATATGGGGTGTATCAAAATACACTGATCATCATGATAACAAGGAAAAAGTTGAACAAGTCGCATTATACACACCAAAATTCAATTTGCCGGTCAAAGAAGAATTTGGCACAGAAGATAAAGCAACTGCAAATATTGTTTTACAGGCTACACAAGAATCCTGGATAAAAATAGAAGACGCCCAGGGAGAAACAATGTTTTCACGTGTATTGGTTCCTGGCGAAGTTTATTATGTCCCATCTGGCAACGTAAAGGGAACATTTGGAAATGCCGGGGGAATTGATATTTGGGTAAATGGTGCTTTGGCCCCCAAATTGGGTGCATCACATAGCAGAAAAGTTGGTGTAGTTATGACGCCAGAAACGTTGATGCCTCAAATCTAACTTTTATAAATAACCGCGCCATTTGGCGCGATTATTTTATTACTTGTATTTTCATATTTTAGCACTATATTTCTGTGGTTATGAATACCATTAAAATTCGTGGTGCGCGCGAAAATAATCTTAAAAATATTGATCTGGATATACCAAAGAATAAATTGGTGGTCTTTACTGGTGTTTCCGGCAGTGGAAAATCATCATTGGCATTTAATACCATTTATGCCGAGGGTCAACGCCGCTATGTAGAATCGTTATCATCTTATGCGCGCCAGTTTTTGGATATGCAAAAAAAACCAGATGTTGATTTTATAGAAGGTTTATCGCCCGCAATTTCAATTGAACAAAAAACTACATCAAAAAATCCACGTTCAACGGTCGGAACCGTTACAGAGATTTATGATTACTTCAGATTGCTTTGGGCGCGCGTTGGTATTCCACACAGTCCCGTCACGGGATTACCCATTCAATCGCAAACTATTTCTGAAATGGTTGAATGGACTATGCGCATACCATCCGCGGCCAAGATTTACGTTATGGCGCCATTGGTGCGTGAACGCAAGGGTGAATACAAAAAAGAAATCGCATTTTTGATAAAGCAGGGTTATCAGCGTGCGATTATTGACGGCGAAGTTTATGAATTGCAAAACGCTCCCACATTGGATAAAAATAAAAAACATAATATCTTTGTAATTGTTGATAGATTGGCAATTAAAAACGATGAAGAAATCGGTTCCAGATTGTATTCTTCATTCGAATCATCGTTGCAATTGGTTCCGGGCAGCGTTCTGGTTCGCAGATTGGATACAAACGAAGATATTTTATATTCACAAAATTATGCTTGCCCGGTCAGTGGATTTACTGTCCCAAAAATAGAACCACGATTATTTTCATTTAATGCACCAATGGGCGCGTGCACGGAATGTGATGGGTTGGGGGTACAGATGTCAATGTCTCCTGATTTGGTCGTTCCAGACCCATCAAAAAGTATTCGTGATGGGGCAATTGCGCCATGGTCGCGTGGCGGCATGTTGTCGCAGTATGATCATTTGCTGGAAGCGATCTCGCGTGTTTATAAAATTCCATTATCAAAACCTTGGTATGCATTGACCGAAGAACAAAAGAATTTAATTTTATATGGTAATGGGGATAAAGATATTCATATAAATTGGAATGGTTTTGAATACGATAAACCGTACGAGGGGGTAATACCAAACATTACACGTCGTTGGCGCGAATCAGAATCAAATTATGTAAAAGATGAATTGGGAAAATATTTAACCGAAAAACCATGCCCAGTTTGCCATGGTAAACGTTTAAATGTCCAGGCATTAAGTGTAAAAATAAACGGATATGATATTGCAGATGCAACAGAATTATCGGTTGCGAATGCATTGGAATGGTTTCGCGGGCTGCCAGATAAATTAACAAAGAAAGAAAATGATATTGCACGTGTTATATTGCGTGAAATTATTTCGCGTTTGGAATTTTTGCAAAATGTTGGTCTGGGATATTTAACATTGAATCGTAAAGCGGGAACTTTGTCAGGCGGCGAAGCACAAAGAATTCGTTTGGCTTCACAAATCGGCAGTGGCTTGTCAGGCGTATTGTATGTGTTGGACGAACCATCAATTGGTCTACACCAATCTGATAATGATAAATTATTAGATACATTGAAAATGCTGCGTGATAAAGACAATACCGTTATTGTTGTCGAACATGACGAAGATGCAATGCGTGCGGCAGATTACTTGGTTGATATTGGCCGCAATGCTGGTGAACATGGTGGAAATATTGTTGTGGCCGGAACGCCAGAGCATGTTATAAAAAATAAAAAATCATTAACTGCTGAATATTTATCTGGAAAAAAACAGATAGAAATTCCAAAAGAACGCCGTAGCAAACCAGGGGATAAAATAGTTATCAATGGCGCCCGTGAAAATAATTTAAAAAGTATAAATGTGGAAATTCCGCTGGGCAAATTTGTTGCATTAACAGGTGTATCTGGCAGTGGAAAATCTACATTATTAATTGATACTTTGTACCCATCATTGATGCGTGCTTTGTATAATTCTAAACTAGAATCTGGCGCACACGATATTATTACTGGTATGGAAAATATCGATAAAGTTGTTGATATTGATCAATCCCCAATTGGACGCACACCCCGCAGTAATCCGGCAACTTATACAGGGGTGTTTACTAATATTCGTGATTTCTTTTCTGGGTTGTCCGAATCAAAAACGCGTGGTTATGGCCCGGGACGTTTTTCGTTTAATGTCAAAGGTGGCCGATGCGAAGCGTGCCAGGGTGATGGCTCTATAAAAATAGAAATGAACTTTCTGGCGGACGTTTATGTTGAATGTGATAAATGTCGCGGTCAAAGATATAACGAAGAAACACTGGCGGTAAAGTACAAGGGTAAATCAATCGCAGATGTTTTGAATATGAGTGTAGAAGAAGCATACAGATTCTTTATCAATGTTCCATCAATTAAAAATAAATTGGAATTGTTAAAACGTGTTGGGCTGGATTATATAAAACTGGGTCAAAGCAGTTTGGAATTATCGGGCGGCGAAGCACAAAGAATAAAATTATCCAAAGAATTATCGGCACGCAGCACGGGTCGAACATTGTATATTCTGGATGAACCAACCACTGGTCTTCATTTCGAAGATATAAAAATGCTGTTAAATGTTTTACAAGAATTGGTGGACCAGGGTAATACGGTTGTTGTCATTGAACATAATTTGGAAGTAATTAAAACAGCCGATTGGGTCATTGATTTGGGCCCCGGTGGTGGCGACGCGGGCGGAAATGTTGTCGCAGCCGGCACACCAGAAGAAATTTCAAAAAATAAAGATTCGTTGACAGGTAAATATTTAAAGCGCTATCTTGGCTAGGTTTTATTAAGGCATAAAAATGAAAAGATTAATTATATTTGGCACATGTTTAATAATATGTTTACAAAACACTCCAGCCCAGGCATTTTTTCACGACTATTATAATCTTACAACGGCGCGTGGTTATGAAATAAGCAGTTCCGAAGCATTTATGGGAAATGTTGGGGATTGGTTGCAATTATTAATTCCTTTGTCCGGATTGGCTTATTCAACAGCAATTGGCGATTACGAGGGGGATATGCAATGGGCCAAGGCGGTTGGTTCAACATGGATAACCACAGAAGTATTAAAATATACAACAAACGAGGAACGCCCATCTCAGCCCGATGGTATAGGCGGCAGAACTTTCCCATCTGGTCACACCAGTTTTGCTTTTTCTGGCGCTGCATATTGGCAGATGAGATATGGTTGGTATATTGGTGCCCCAATGTATGCAGCAGCAGCATTTGTTGCTTATTCACGTGTTCGGGTCAAGGCTCATAATTGGCTGGATGTTTCTACTGCGGCAGCACTCGGTATTGGATTTAATTTGTTATTTACATCAAAATATCTTCCCGAAGATGTTAACGTGACCGCGATGCCGACAGATGGCGGCGCTTACATTGGTTTCAGCACTCGGTTTTAATTATTGATTTTCTTTGTTTTCTTTGTAAAATAGGCGCAAAGGATATTATATGTTTGATACTTTAACACGCAGATTATCTACGACTTTTGCAAAATTAACAGGACGTACAAAGTTAACGCCCGAAATGCTAAATGATGCTTTGGCGGAAATCCGTATTGCGTTGCTGGAAGCGGACGTAGCATTACCCGTTGTAAAAAAAATAATTGCCGATGTTACGGAAAAGTCAGTTGGTGAAAAAATAGTTGATGGTACACGTCCCGCAGAAACAGTCGCAAAAATTGTTTATGATGAATTGGTTGAGATTTTATCATCTGATGCATCAGAAAAAACTTTCCCACAAATAATAATGATGGTTGGTTTACAGGGTACCGGTAAAACCACCACTGCTGGTAAATTAGCACTGCATTATAAAAAGCAGGGCAAATCTGTTCTGTTGGCGTCTACCGATATTTATCGTCCATCGGCACGCGAACAATTGGAAATGCTAGCAAATCAAGTTGGTGTGGATTCTGTGTCTATTATTGAAAAAGAAAAACCGGTTGAAATTGCGAAACGCGCTTTGCGTGAGAATAAAAGTGATGTTTTAATAATCGATACTGCGGGTCGCTTGCAAATTGATGAAGCATTAATGGATGAATTGGCACAGCTTAAAAAAGTTTTAAACCCAAATGAAATCTTGCTGACCGCAGATGCCATGGCGGGACAAGAATCTTTGAATGTTGCACGTACTTTTAATGAACGTGTCGGCATTACTGGATTGGTTATGACCCGTGCGGATGGTGACGCACGTGGTGGTGCAATCTTATCAATGAAGGTTGAGACCGGTGCCCCCGTTTTATGGGTCGGCATGGGTGAAAAAATGGACGCTTTGTCACAATTTCATGCCGACCGCGTCGCTTCGCAAATTTTGGGTATGGGTGACGTTGTATCTTTGGTTGAAAAAGCCAGTGAACATATCAGCGAAAAAGATGCTGAAAATATGATGACCAAAATGTTCAGCGGCGAGTTTAATTTGAATGATATGATGAAGCAAATCAAACAGATCAAAAAAATGGGCAGCATTGGTGGATTACTAAAATTGATTCCTGGGATGTCCCAGATGGCTGGTATGTTAAAGGACAAAGCAACTGACGAAGCCGTCAACAAACAACTGGCAATTTTACAATCAATGACAAATGCAGAACGTTTAAAACCAGAATTAATATTCGCCGCAAGGAAAGAACGTATTGCAAAAGGCAGTGGAACCAGCGTTCGTGAAGTTGAATCATTGTTAAAAAATTATGAAAAAATGAAAACACAAATGCGTGCGATGTCTAAATTTGGTTCGCCCCAGCAGTTGATGGAAATGATGAAAAACCCGCCACAGTAAAATGAATAAAAAAATTATAGATGTTTCTGGCCCAACTTATGATGCAAAGTTACAAGTTTATAAAATAGTTGTAACATTTGATATAGGCGAACCATATTGTAAAACAATAGAAGATAAAACAATTGCGCAAAACTTTGCGGATTATTATCGTGAAGAGCTAAACAATAAAACAAAATGAAAATACTAAATAAAAAAATTGCTGCAAAAAAATCAAGCGCTGCATGGTTACAACGCCAGGCGAATGATCCGTATGTGGCGCTTGCCCAGAAAGAGGGCTGGCGCGCCCGCGCAGTTTATAAACTGACCGAAATAAATGATAAATTTAAATTTCTAAAAAACGGTCAGGTTGTCGTTGATTTGGGCGCTGCACCGGGTTCTTGGTCGCAATACATTGCTATGACTTTTCCAAAATCACACGTTATCGCAATGGATTTATTAGCAATAAAACCAATCCCAGGGGTAGAATTTTACGAGGGCGATTTTACAACGGATGAAGCATTACAATGGCTGGAATCAAAAACGGAAAAGCATAACGTAGATGTTATTTTATCTGATATGGCCCCAAATACCACGGGACATCAAAAAACAGATCATTTGCGTCAAATGACTTTGCTGGAATATGCTTGGGATTTCGCAAAACAAACGTTAAAGCCGGGCGGAACATTCGTCGCAAAAAGCTTTACCGGCGGAACCACTGATGAATTGTTGCGTGATATAAAAAAGTCTTTTGACAGTGTGCACCATATAAAACCACCATCAAGCCGCAAAGACAGCGTTGAAATGTTTATTATTGGGCTTGGATTTAAAAATTAATCACAGATTTTTTCGGCAGCGCCGCGGGCCAATTCATCACAACGTTCATTCATTTCATTCCCATTATGACCACGAACCCAATGCCAATGTATTTTTACTTTTGATGCCAGTTCATCCAGTTCTTGCCATAATTCTTTATTTTTTACAGGCTTTTTGTCCGCAGTTTTCCAACCATTTTTCTTCCAATTTTTTATCCACAATTGCATACCATTTTTAACATATTGGCTGTCGGTATGAATTTCAACAGTATCATGATTTTTTTGTGCGGCAATCAATGCACGAATAACAGCGGTTAATTCCATTTTGTTATTTGTGGTATCGCGTTCGCCGCCGCATCGTTCAGCTGTATTTTCACCATCTGTTGCAACAAATGCCCAACCCCCCGGTCCCGGGTTTCCCAAACAACTGCCATCTGTCCATATTTTTATCATTGATTTGCCGTTTTCTTTTCTTCTATAATACCACAAGAGAATGAAATTCACAAACGAAGAACTTGTTCAAATGTCAAACGCTGCACGGTGCGGTGCGGTTCATGCTATGCGCATTGCGAACAGCGGGCATTTGGGTATAGCGCTGGATGCAGCAGATATTTTAACCACTGTTTATGCAAATCATTTAAATATTCCAGATGATAAATTTGTTCTATCTGCTGGCCACGGCAGTGCATTACTGTATTCGGTATTAAAATTACGTGGTTATAATTTACCACCATTGGAATCTTTTCGCGCGTTGGGCGGTTTGCCGGGGCATCCAGAATATGGAATCCCTGGGGTTGCCGCAACAACTGGTCCATTGGGCCAGGGTGTTGGAAACGCCGTTGGTTTGGCGTTCGCAACAAAAATAAAAAATCAATCCAGTTTTGTATACTGTTTGTGCAGCGATGGCGATTTGATGGAGGGCGTTGCCCAAGAATCAATTGCAGTTGCCGGAATATATAAATTAAATAATTTAATTATGCTGTGGGATGACAATGGAATCAGTATGGATGGCACTGCATTGACTGACCCAGATATACCAATGCGTATGCGCAGCGCTGGTTGGGAAATGTTAAAAGTTGATGGTCAAAAATTCTCGGAAATTGATGCCGCAATTGAATGGGCAAAAAAATCAGCCAAGCCCACCTTTATTCAATGCAAAACTAAAATAGGATTGAACTGCGAATTACAGGGCACATCTGCTGCACACGGCCTAGATTTAAGCCAAGAAAAATTAGCAGCATTGGAAAATAAATTTAAAAGTACCGTTGGTGAAAGCCTGTGGGCAAAATTCCCAAGAATTTATGAAAATACATCACCCAAAGAATGTCTTTATAAAGATGTAATTCATAATTATAGCGATGCCCAGGTTATAAGCACTCGTGAATTATCCGGGAAATATTTAGAAAAACTGTTACCCATAGAATCCAATTTAATCGGGGGCAGTGCGGATTTATCCAAAAGCACAGAAACAATGGTTCCGGGCTCACATGAAATTACCGCGACAGATTTTAATGGAAACTTTATTCATTTTGGCGTTCGTGAACATTCAATGGCCGCGATAATGAATGGTTTGGCATTGGGTGGACTTCGTCCGTATGGTGGAACTTTCTTGGTATTCATTGATTATATGCGTCCAGCAATGCGTTTGTCCGCCTTGATGGGATTGCCGGTTATTTATGTTTTAACCCACGATAGTATTGCACTGGGGAAAGATGGTCCAACACACCAACCAATTGAACAATTGGCTTCGTTACGTTTAATGCCAAATATGAATGTATTTCGTCCATGTAACGCGGCCGAGGTTGCAGCCAGTTGGGGAATTGCTTTGGCGGAAACAACGAGCCCATCATGCATTGTTTTATCACGTCAAAAATTTAATCAGGTTGCCCCCCCTGTAAATGCCGAAATTTCCCGCGGGGCATACATAATTCATGAAAACGAGAAAGCAAAAATTACTTTGATTGCAACAGGGTCAGAGGTTCCCCTGGCAATAGAAGTTGCAAATAAAATTGATGCACGGGTTGTCAGTATGCCATGTGTTGAAAAATTTCGCTTGCAAGACACGGAATATAAAAATAAAATCTTGGTTGGACAAGTAATCGCGTTAGAGGCAGGTGCAACAATGGGCTGGTATGAATTTGCCAGTGCGGTTGTTGGATTGGACACATTTGGTGCATCGGGCAATGGGGCAGATGTCTATAAACACTTTGGCTTTGACGCAGACATAATAGCAAAAGAAATCATGAAGAATTTTTAATGACTTCGCAACATTTCATTCTTTCTGACGGGGAAGAAATTCCGCTGATATTGGAAACGCGGCGTGGGGCTCGTAATATAATTTTGCGCCCGAAAACAATACCTAGACGTGAAATTCATATATCTGTGCCACGTTGGACATTAACGTCCCAAGCATTAAAATTCTTGGAACAAAAACGCGGTTGGATTGAAAAAGTATTTATGCGTGCACCACAAAAAATCAAAATTCAAGATGGCGATATTATTGTTATTTTCGGACAAGAAGTTGTCGTCAGCCGCGCAAACCTGGGTGGCGCACCAGAATTTTTAGAACGCCGCTTACGCGATAAAATCAAAGAAATGTTTTTGGCACACGCCAAAGAAATAATTAACGAAGTCCCAATTACACTGCGCCCAGCAAAAATCTGTATTCGTGATACCACCAGCAGATGGGGCAGTTGCTCCAGCACGGGAACAATATCTCTTTCTTGGCGGTTGGCATTTGCCCCACCAGAGGTTATGCGTTATGTAATAATGCACGAATTATCACATCGTAAATATATGGATCATTCACCAGCTTTTTGGGCCCAGGTTTCTAAGTTACATGGTGATGGTGTTGGACGTGCAAAGTTATGGCTGAGCAAAAACGGTGCCGAACTGCATAAATATTTTTGATTTTTATTGCAAACCTAACATTTTCAGGTATCATAAAACTATGAAATTTCTAGATCGAGCAAAAATTAATTTAAAAGCAGGCGATGGCGGCAACGGCAGCGCTTCATTTCGCCGTGAAAAATACATCGAATTTGGTGGCCCAAATGGCGGTGATGGGGGACGTGGTGGCGATATAATTTTTCGTGCAGTGCCAAATGTAAATACTCTGATTGATTACCGTTATAAAACAAAATTTGCTGCAAGCCGTGGTGAAAATGGTCGTGGACGTATGGAAACGGGTAAATCTGGGGATACTTTGATTTTACCAGTACCAACGGGAACAGTTATACTTTCTGAAAACGAAGAAATTGAATATGCCGATTTAAATGCTGATGGTATGGAATATCGTGCGGTACGTGGTGGTAATGGTGGTTGGGGAAATTTGCATTTCAAAAGTCCGACTAATCGTGCACCTAAACAAGCTAACGATGGTCTGCCGGGCGAAGAACGCAATGTTATTTTACAATTAAAATTAATTGCAGATATTGGATTGGTCGGATTTCCAAATGCTGGCAAATCAACTTTGTTGGCGGCGGTTACTGCGGCGCGTCCAAAAATCGCAAATTATCCATTTACAACACTGAATCCTCAATTGGGTGTTATGTATGCGCATAATCGGGAATTCGTGTTGGTGGACTTACCTGGGCTCATCCAGGGTGCACACATGGGTGTTGGTTTGGGGGATAAATTTTTGGGTCATGCAGAACGTACTAAAATGATTTTGCATATTATTGATGGCACCGAAGAAGATTGGAATGAACGCTATAAAGCAATCCGCCACGAAATGGATTCTTATGGTGGTGGATTAACTGACAAGCCTGAAATAATAGTTATAAATAAAATGGACGCTGTTGAACCAGATGTTTGGTCTGAAAAAATAAAGAAATTCAAACGCGGCAAAAAATCTGAAATACTTTCTATATCCGCCGCCGGCAGATTGGGAATAGCAGAATTGATATCCGCAGTGGAAAAGAAATTTACAAAATAAAAAAACAAATGAGGAAATTATGACAGATAAAAATGAAGACTGTTTGCACGAATATTTTCTTAATCTTCCAACCGATATTGCCGAAAGGTTTTGCTATAATGGAAAATCTTTTAAATAAATTGTTAAAGACACATGTCCAAATTTTAATACGGATAACAGCTGTGGATCTGGAAAATGTAATTATACTGGATGTTGGACACTCCCAGCACTTGAGCTTAAACTGCTTATAGACCAAGAACTGTTTAAATTGGATGAGGGATTATGCGCAATTGGTTTTTTTGATAGGTACGGGAATAAAATGACCCCAGCAGAAAAAGCCGCATTTATAAAAATATTAAAAAGTAATAAATGTCCAGCGTATTCTAATAAATCTAAAAATCGTGGACACGGTGATTCTTGTGAAACCAATCAACAATTTTCTGATAAATGCTTGACCCCTGCACTTGAAAAAATATTACAAGATGTAATGGCACGATAATTAAAAAACGCCGCATTTGCGACATTTCTTTTATTTCATACTGGCAATAGTATTTAACACTTCTTCTTTATCAGAAAAATGTGTTTTTTCTTTGCCGATGATTTGATAATCTTCGTGCCCTTTGCCGGCGATGATTAAAATATCTCCATCTGATAATGAATTTACAGCGGTGTGAATTGCTTCGGCGCGATTTGCGATTTCAATTCCATTTGGACATGCCGCAATAATTTGTTTGCGAATTTGCGTTGCGTCTTCCATACGTGGATTATCATCAGTTATATAAACGATATCTGCATTCTTTGCGGCAATTTCGCCCATCATTGGACGCTTGCCCGTGTCGCGATTTCCGCCACACCCAAATAAAACATGCAAACGATTGGTGGTATGTTTTCGCAAAGATTCTATGATTTGTTCCAATGATACCGGAGTATGCGCATAATCAACAAATACCGCGCCCCCAGTTTTTGTTTTACCAACAAATTCAGCGCGACCCGCCGGTGCGCATAAATTTTCAAAAATGTTTTCAATTGGTAAATCGTTTGCATCAATACCCATTCCAATTACCAAACCGATTGCCATAACAGCATTATAAATTTGAAATTCTCCAATCAAAGCGGTCTTGGTATGAATGATTTTGCCAAAATAATCCAAA
>JBAYXF010000018.1:0-11741 GCA_041673665.1 Alphaproteobacteria bacterium
TATAATGGCCAGTGGTAAGTTTGGATTTAAAACAACCCCAGATACTACATTTTATGGCTTGGCCAATTTAGCATACATTAAGTGGGAAAACACATCGTATGGTAATGGTATAGTCAGCAATACCGGTCAAGTTGCATATATGGCATTTGAACGTGATGTTTCAAAAAGCGTTTATGTAGAAGGCGGAGCAGGTGTGTTTACAAAACTGTCAGATGAATGGTCATTTGATGCAGAAGCAGTCTTTGGTACATATTCTTGGCACAACCAGTTATATGCAAAAGCAGCAGTTTATTGGCAGCCAAATGATGCGTTTGCCCTTGGTTTTTATGGTCGTGCTTCTTTATGGGATTCTGCAGATTCCGCGAAAGATATCTATATGTACACTTGGTGTGATAGCGTAACCAGCCAATGTTATATAAACGGAGATGCTACTTTAAAC
Organism: Alphaproteobacteria bacterium; assembly: GCA_041673665.1. Classification (GTDB taxonomy): domain Bacteria; phylum Pseudomonadota; class Alphaproteobacteria; order Rs-D84; family Rs-D84; genus WRCA01. The sequence continues at coordinate 440 of JBAYXF010000018.1, forward strand.
GCAGAATATATGGGCACAACTGAAATAAACAAATACCAAGATATGCAAATTGGCGTTCAAGGTATGTTGTATTTTTAATTAGTTAAACGGTAGTAAATAATGAATTATTCTAAGAAAAATAAAAATTTTATATTTTATGGTGCAATTTGCTCTTTGTTTTTTGCGCTGGGTGTAAATGGTGCGTATGCGTCTGAATTTGATACCGAAGATCCAATGTATTTTGAACAGGCCCGTGATTTTACATTTCGTGGCGGTTTATCAATTGGGGATGATATCTTAGATACCGGCGTTAGGGGGTCATACGGAATAAATGATATATTTGTTTTGAGCGCAACTGTAAAATACCAACAAGATTTTGACGATGATCGTGATTATGACGGTTTTTCTTATACTGGTATGGATGTTATGTATCGTGTATCTAATGATACTATTAAATCGGATATCTTTGGTGGTGTAAAATTTTCAGGCGATGCAGATCCAAGATTTGATAAAACTATTTATGCTGCTGGATTTCGTTTAGGGCGTTCTTGGAACAATGTTACACTTGCCGGCACCTTTAAAACCAGTTGGCTTTTTGATGAAGTAAATGGCATGGCATGGATTGATATGATGCCAGAAGCTTATTTCAGAATTGATGAAAATTGGCGTATAGGTTTTAATGCCGATATTCGCAAAGCTACAAATCCTGATTTTGATGCAACTATTCTGGGTATGAAATTTGTTCGCCAATATGGTCGTACACAATATGTTGGATATGGCGAATATGATTTTGAACAAAAATTCTTCAAAATTGGAACCAAACTAAATATAGCATTTTAAAAAACCCGCAAATTGCGGGTTTAATTTTATTTCTTTTTGCGTAAAGATTCCCAATAATCCAAGCGTTTTTTGATTTCGCGTTCAAATCCACGTTCAATTGGACGATAAAAAGTTTTGCGCTCCATTTTTTCAGGAAAGCAATTTTGACCGCTAAATCCGCTGGTGGTATCGGGTTCATAAACATATCCCGCGCTGTATCCCATATTCTTCATCATTTTCGTTGGGGCATTTAAAATGTTTTTTGGTGGCATCAAGCTGCCATTTTTTTCGGCCGCGTGCCATGCTTCGTCGTGGGCTTTGTAATTAGCAATGCTTTTTGGGGCAGTGGCCAAATAAATTACTAACTCGGTTAATGCCAAATCGCCTTCGCCGGGGCCTATTCTTTCGTATACTTGCCATGCGGACAATGCGATCTGCATTGCGTTCGGGTCAGCCAGGCCGATATCTTCCATTGCAAATCTGGTTAATCGTCTAAATAAATATTTTGGATCTTGTCCACCCAATATCATTCGTGCCGTCCAATATAATGCGGCATCAGTATCAGATGCACGCAAGCTTTTATGAACGGCGCTGATTAAATTGTAATGTTCTTCGCCGGCTTTGTCCGAAAGTGGCGCGCGTTTCTGTATTGCAGCGTCCAATTCGTCGGGCGATAATGGTTTTGTAAATTTTGTGTTTGATAAATATTCAATCGTATTTAATAAAAATCTGGCATCGCCATCAGCCATTTGACACAGATGAATTTTTGCTTGATTTGTTAATGGCAATTTACCCAAATTTTTTTCACTGCGTTCTAATAATTCCATTAAATCTTCAGTGGATAGGGGCGTGAGCACACCAATATGACAGCGTGAAAGCAGGGCATTATTTAATTCAAAACTGGGGTTTTCGGTTGTTGCACCGATAAAAACACACGTGCCATCTTCTAGATAAGGCAATAAAGTATCTTGTTGTGTTTTATTAAATCGATGAATTTCATCAATGAACAGCAAAGTTCCACGCCCAATTGCACGATTCATTTTGGCGGCTTCCATTGTTTTTTTTATATCTGCTGTGCCACTAAAAACCGCAGACATAGGTATAAAATCCAGTTCAGTTGATTTAGCCAGTGCGCGCGCAATTGTTGTTTTGCCGCATCCAGGTGGTCCCCATAAAATCAAATTTGATAGCCGCCCAGAATTTACCATTTGCCGTATTAATCCCGTTTCCCCCAGTAATTGTTTTTGGCCGATAATTTCATCAATTGTTTGTGGACGCATACGGTCGGCCAATGGCGCGATTGGCGCAGTATATGATTGAGCAAAAGGGTTTGTCTCTTTTTTCGGCATTTTTAATCGAATGTATGGTAAAATAATAGCATATAATAAAGGCAAATCAAGGATGGATAAATTTCGGAATATTTTAGTTCAAAACAAGAAGTGGATAATTATTTTATCCGCGGCTTTGGTTTTATATGGTGGTTTTGAAACTGTAAAAAAGATAACGGAAAAACAGAAAAAAGAAGTTAAAGCTGATGATGTAAAAATTAAACCAGCTGCAACGTATGAAGAATTTTTGAATCAATGTCGTCCTATAACGCCTTATCTTATTTGTTATCTTGCAAATCCCGAAGGATTTGAAAGCAGTGCTTATCAAGACGGTCGTGGCATATGGACGATCGGTTATGGCAGCACCAGAATGCCGGACGGGCCTGTTGGGCCAAATACGCCGGATATAACAATAGATCAAGCGTATGAGATTGCACGTTGGCATATTGAAGAATATGAAACTTATTTTATTATGTATTGTTATTGTTGCGCATTTGATCGCGATATGACCCCACAGGAATTTTTGGGATTGGCATCATTTATTTATAATGGTGGTCCTGGAATGTTTGAACCAAATGTTGATACAAAAAATGGGAAACCAGGAAAAAAGGACAGGGCCAGAAATGATAGATGGGCAGAGCTGCGCAGTCTTTATCGTAACCAAGGAACAATTAATAGCGAACAGGTAAAAGAGTTGTTCGAAAAATATCCGGTCGTTTCCCAAGGTAGTGTTTTAAAAGCATGGTTGGATGGCAAAAGTGGTGAAGAAATAGGGCAAATGTTGGCTAATTATTTAAGCTCTGGTGGTAAACGGGCCGAAGGCTTGGTTTGGCGCAGATGGTTAGAAGCCTGTTTGATTTCTGGCGATATTAATCCTATAGATATTATGAATACACCGATTGGTGGAATTTATGAATTTCGTCAGTATTTGAAGTCAAAAGATATGGATATGATAAGCAAAGATAATGTTCTGAATTATTCTGTTGCTGACACATTAGAAGTGTGGTTAAAAGATCCACGTTATTGGGACAAGAAAAATAAAAGATTATATAAACCACAGAATATCCAACTGACCAAGTCGGTAATGCCAAAAGAAATTGTTGAATTGTGTGAGTCTGGATATTGTACTGTTTCAAACAAAACAAATTATAATAGTTTTTCACATAAACCATTATCGGAAAGAACCGCAGACGCTTTGATAGAATTGGGAACAAAGTATTTATATGATAATAATTATACAAAAGCCGAAGAGGTTTATATGGATGTAATTAAAAAATATCCAGAAAATGCCAGTGCTTACAGCGATCTTTCGTATCTTTATTTAAAGTGGGGAAAATACGAAAAGGGCACAGCAATTATAAATATATTAAATACAAATATAACAAATTCTATGAATGCCAATGGTCTGGCTGGGACGTATTATAACGTTGGGTTATGTTACAAAAAACTGGGCGGCGCCAAGAATTTGGAATTGGCTAAAACCTATATGACAAAAGCCAAAAACTTATTACCAAATGTCAAAGTTTATCAAAAAGAAATTGATGACATTAATATGAAATTAAAAAATATAGAAAAAAGCAAAAGTACAGTAAAAAAGAAATCGTCGTTTGATACTGGGAAAGCGAATATATCTATAAAAAATCAAAATAATAAAAATAATAATGTAAAAAGACAAAAATCGCATTAAGGCGACAAAATTAAATATTTTGGTGTGATTGTACCAGCTTTATTCTTTTGCTGATATCTGGTTTCAATGACTGATAATTGGTCGCCGGCTATTGATAGTTTTGTTTTTGGTAATTGCTGGATAATCCAATCATAATATTCATAATGGTCCGTGCCAATTATTATTTGCCCGTCAGAGGTAAGGTGCTTGGTCAATAAACTTAAGAATTCACTGGATAATAATCTGCGTTTTTCGTGGCGCGCTTTGGGCCATGGGTCAGGGTGCAAAACCCAAATTTGTGAAAATTTTAAATCGGTATCTTTTATAAGTTTTCTGATATCGTCTGGCCAAATATGGATGTTTTTATATTCTGGTTTTACATTGTTATTTTCATCCGTAATTTTTGACAGCAGGCTGGCCACGCCATTTATAAATGGCTCGGCCCCGATGATTGTTTTATCTGGATTCATCGCGGACAATTCCAACAAATGTTCTCCCGCGCCAAACCCGATTTCCAGTATATGGTCTGTATTCCCAATTTGTTGGGGTATCAATTTAGGCAGCAAATTATCCACCAGTGATTGCTGGCGCGGGGACAGGCGCTTGCCATGAATTCTGCCAAAGGTTCTGATATCTTGCTTTTCCATAATTTTGAGTATAAAATGCATTAGTTAAAAAGGCAATAAATAATGAGACCAGGATTATCACCAGATTTAATTAAAAGATTATTACCAGATGCGAAATGGACGGTTGCGGAATTAGAGGGAAAGTTTCCAGTACGCGATTTACCAGACAGCGCAATGGTGACACGCTTTGCCCCCAGCCCAACGGGATATATGCATATCGGCGGATTGTATCAAATGCTGATAGATTATAAATTGGCCAAGCAATCTGGCGGCGTTTTTATCCTGCGCATAGAAGATACAGATACCAAGCGAGAAGTTGAAGGCGCGGTAGATTTAATTTTACAAACGGCAGAAAAGTTTAAATTGAATCCCGATGAAGGCATAAGCATTATAAAAACCGGCGACTACGGGCCTTATCAACAATCAATGCGTAAAGATATTTATCATTCTGTTGCGGCCCATTTATTGGCAACGGGTTCGGCATATCCTTGCTTTTTAACCGCTGCGGAAATGGAAGAAATTCGTGAAAATCAAAAATTATCTGGATTACCAACCGGTATTTATGGTGGTTTTGCGCGTGATCGCGACTTAAGCGAAGATGAAATTATTGCGCGCGTGGATGCTGGCGAAATGCCCAGTATCAGATTGTATTCAAATGCTGATAAAAACGAAAAGATTTTTTGCAAGGATGCCGTTCGTGGCAGTATTGCATTCCCACAAAATGATGAAGATATTGTTTTAATAAAATCAAATGATGGGTTGCCAACGTACCATTTTGCCCATCTGGTTGACGATCATTTTATGCACACGACACACGTTGTTCGTGGTGAAGAATGGTTGCCCAGTTTCCCATTACATGTTCAAATGTTTAATATGATGAACTGGAAAGCCCCGGCATATGTTCATACATCAACGCTGGATACCATAGATGATGAAACGGGCAAGCAACGTAAATTGTCAAAGCGTAAAGATCTCCAGGCAAATGTCGCGCAATTTATAGAATCTGGTTGGCCGGTGGATGCGGTTTTGGAATATCTGTTTAATATTATTGCCAGTGGTTATGAAGAAGATAAGTTAAAGGGCAAAGTTAAAAATATTTGGGAATATGAATTAAAATTAAAAAAGATTCCAATGTCTGGCGCGTTGTTTGATATGAAGAAATTGGAATGGTGGGCAAAAGAATTTATCGCGACGTTAAGCGTGGATGATTTAACCGATAAAGTAATGACTTGGGCAAAAAAATATTCAAAGGAATGGGCAGAAAGATTGAATGAAAAAAATGATTATTTACATTCAATATTGGGGATAGAACGTGATAATCCAAAACGCATTCGCAAAGATTTTATTACCTGGAAACAAACGTTAGAAGAAGTTTCATATTTCTTTGATGATGTGTTTGTAAAAATAGAAATCCCAGATACAAATAAACAAGCTTTATCCGAATTTTTAAAAACGTTTGATATTAATGACGATAAAGATACATGGTGGAAAAAAATTCAAGATGTTGCAACAAGTGTTGGTATTAACAATGGTGATGCCGCCATGGCTTTGCGTGTTGCACTGACGGGGCGTACAAATACCCCAGATTTGTATTCAATTATGCAGGCTATGGGGGACAAGCGTGTTCGTGAAAGGATTGAAAATGCCTGAGTCCCCATTTGTAATTGTTGATGAAAAAGGGCATGAGTTTAAGGCTAATTATATTTTGGATTATAAAGATTATTTAGTTTATGAAGGTTATAATTTAAAAAATAAACTTAAGATTTTTTTAATCAAAGATAACTTTTATGTTTTTGGTATAGGGATTGATATGAATTCAATAGTCATAGATGCCGAACGAAAGTTTAATAAGGATAAAAAGAAATTGTCTTTATATAAAGTTGAAAATGGGCAAAGGGTTAAGATCTAATAAGCCGCAAAGGATTGAAAATGTCAGAAATATTTATTCGCCGGGCTGAGCAAAAAGATTTTTTAAATATTCAAAAAGTTCAATTGACGGGTGGGGAAACGTTACTGACGAATGAAGATGCTATTGAAATCGCAGATATGGAACTGCAAGTAAAAAGCTCGAATGGTATTATTGGTGTTGCAGAGTCAGACGGAGGAATTATTGGATTTATTTATGGCGAAAAACTGGCAGCACGTTGGGCGCTTTCATCATACTTTGTTGTTTTGCCAGAATTTCGGGGAACAAGTGCGGCGCATGATTTGGGCGAATGGTTTATATCAGAATGTAAATCCCGTGGGGCAAAATATATTGTTTGTTATGTTGATAAAGATAATCAAAAACTGATAAACTTTTATCAGTATTTCGGTTTCGAATCTGGCGGAACTTATGTTGAAATGATAAAAGAAATATAAATGTCTTTTTGGGTTAAATTTTCAAAAAGTATAGAGAAATGAAAAATAAAATACGATACAATAAATTTTTGATTTTTACATTACTTGTTGCTGCATGTAGTGGTGTAAAGTCCCCATCTGTGTCGGATGAGTTTGATTATTCTGCGCGATTGGATTCTGTTTCAAAACAATTTATTGGTGTTAGATATGCTATGGACCCATTGGGCGAGGGCGCCGGCGTAGATACTGATCCAATTATTCGTTCAGATGTTTTTGACTGCGTAACATATGTTGAAACAGCTATGGCGTATGCTGCGCCTGGGGATCCAATTGAAAACAAAATAGAAATTTCTTATTTGGATGCAAATCCATCGTATGTTTATCGTAAGCATTTTTGGGAAATGGATCAGGCCCAAAGCGGAACTATGGCTGACATTACATCAAAACTGGGCGCGCCGGTAAAATATGTTTCTGGAACTATTGATAAAAATTCTTGGTTTGCAAAGAAAAATCCACCTGTAAAGACCAATTTTACTGCACAGAAAATTACCTTATCGTATATTGCTTCTGCGGACATTCCAAAGATTCAAATGAAAAGATTGCCTCATGTTTCAATAATCGGTATAATCGCTGACAGCAGGGATATGCCTGCACTGATCGGGACAAACAATTGGAATAGGCATGTTGGATTTATCGTCCGAGATGGCGATAAAGTCACGGTCCGTCATGCTAGTTCTTCGGCGGGCAAAGTAATAGAACAATCCTGGGATGAATTTATAAATTATCAGATGGGATTAAAAAATAGAATTGGGATAAAAATTTGGGAGATAAAAAATGTTAAAAACAAAAACTAAAAAACCAAAAAAAATAGCAAGGGCACAAAGCAAGGCAATAAAGGCACAGCCACGTGCGAATGCATTATTGCGTGCATTGCGTACAGCGGGTTTGTTTCGTTGGGAACGCGAACCCACACATTCAGAATGGGTGGCAGATGTTTTAACGCATGGGATTGGAATTGGATTGGCTATAGCTGGTCTGGTTATTTTGTGTGTGTTTGCCGCGATGCATCGTGATCCATGGGCATTGGTATCTTGCTCGATTTTTGGACTGACTATGTTTCTGCTTTATTTCGGCAGCACTTTCTGTCACGCCATGATTGGGCAGAAAAGTGAAAGCTTTTTCGAGGTTTGGGACAGCGTTGCAATTTATGCATTAATCGCTGGAACATATACGCCATTTTTATTGGTTAATATGCGTGGCGCATTGGGGTGGAGTGTTTTTGGTCTGTTATGGGCGATTACTATTTTCGGTGCAATTATGAAAATTCGTAATCCCAAAGAACAACCAAAATGGGTCGTCGCTTTATATTTAATTATGGGCTGGACAATATTGTTCTTGTTACCAAAAGTCATTGCAACTGTTCCTGCGCGTGGTCTGTGGTTTATGTTGGCTGGCGCATTATCATATTCATTTGGTGTGATTTTCTATCTGCGTCGCAGATTGAAATTTAGTCATATGATTTGGCACTTGTTCGTTATTAGCGGTAGTGTTTGCTTTTTCTTTGCGGTACTGTTCGGCAGTATTATCGACTTTTAATTTAAAAAAGGCGCAAATGTGCGCCTTTTTTATTAAAACTATTTGATTTTTCATAAAAATAGATTTAGAATGATATTATTATGAAAAACAAATTTGTTCTTTTCACAACTACAACAACCCCGTTGGGGGTCTAAATTCTATTGCACTTTACGTGCTTTCCATATACAATAATTAATAGTTTAAAAATAAATAATAAAGGTTTTTATTATGTCTTATGATATAGAAGTTATTCGGCACTCGTTGGCACACGTAATGGCGGCGGCGGTGCAAAAAATTTGGCCAGATGTAAAGTTTGCTGGTGGGCCTGCAATTGAAAATGGTTTTTATTACGATTTTGATATGCAGCACAGAATAACCGAAGAAGATTTTCCAAAAATTGAAAAAGAAATGCGTGATTTGATAAAAAGTGCGGGTCGTTTTGAACGTCGCGAAGTATCAATTGATGAGGCTAAAAACATTTTCGCAAACCAACCATATAAAACAGAATGGTTGAATGAATATGATGCGTCTGCCGAACAGTTGTCCGTATATCAATTTCGTGATTTTATTGATTTATGCCGTGGTCCCCATGTTGAAAATTCCAAAGAATTACCACGTGATGGATTTAAAATTCGCAGCGTTGCGGGGGCTTACTGGAAGGGTGATTCTAAAAACAAAATGCTGCAACGTGTTTATGTTGACGCGTTCGCAAGCAAAGAAGAATTGGATGAATATCTGAACATGATGGAAGAGGCAGCCAAGCGCGATCACCGTAAAATTGGGCGCGATATGGATTTGTTTCATTTTGAACCGGACTATGCGCCGGGCGCCGTATTTTGGCATGACAAAGGATATAGGATTTATCGTAAATTGATTGAATATGTTCGTATGCGTCAAGATCGTGCGGGTTATTATGAAGTTTCTACGCCTGCATTAATGGATCGTTGTTTGTGGGAAACGTCGGGGCATTGGGCAAAATATGGGGAACATAATTATTCTGGTAAAACCGAAGATAATCGGCAATTTTGTATAAAGCCTATGAATTGCCCAGGCGGGATGTTGGTATTCGCCCAAGGAATAAAATCGTATAAAGATTTGCCAATGTATGTTGGTGAATTTGGCAAAGTCCATCGTTATGAAGCGGCTGGCGGTTTACATGGTATAATGCGTGTTCGCGAGTTTACCCAAGATGATGCACATATTTTCTGCACGGAACAGCAACTAGAAGACGAAGTAGTAAAGGTTATCGAATTTATAAAAGATATTTATTCTAAATTTGGTTTTGATAATGTCAGTATGAAATTGGCAACCAGAAAGGATTCCGAGTTTAGAATAGGCGATGATAAAATTTGGGACTTTACCGAGGGCGCGTTAAAGCATGCGCTGGATAGCAATAAAATTAAATACGAAATTGCAGAACAAGACGCAGCGTTTTATGGTCCAAAAATTGATATTTATTTAAAGGACTCGATTGGTCGTGTATGGCAGTGTGGTACTATCCAATTGGATATGAATTTGCCAGAAAGATTTGATTTGTCCTATGTTGGCGAAGATGGGGCAAAGCATCGTCCAATTATGTTGCATCGTGCAATGTTGGGCAGCGTAGAACGCTTTATGGGAATGTTGATTGAAAATACTGGTGGTAATTTACCGTTATGGTTATCCCCAGAACCGGTTGTAGTTGCACCAATATCTGAAAAATATAATGATTATGCAAAGCAAGTTGTTTCAGAGCTTCGCGGGGTTGGGGTAAATGCCCGCAGTGATTTACGCGCGGAAAAGGTAAATTATAAAATTCGTGAATTGTCTTTGGCAAAAACCCCGATTATCGCGGTTGTTGGCGAAAAAGAAGAAATGGATAAAACGGTTGCTTTGCGTTATCTGGGAACAGAAAAACAAGAAATTAAAAATATGAAAGAATTTGTGCAAGAAATGGCGAAAGCTATAAAAGTGCCAGAATAAACAAAGGAAAAAACTATGAAAAAATTATATTTGCTCTTTGCTCTTTGCGGGGTGCTCTTTATTGCGGGCTGTTGTAATTGTGAAAAAGAGCCAATCGTAGAAGAAAATCATGCGTTAATTGTTCCCCCTAATTTTGGGAATATGCCAAAATAATACTGTTTGATAACGGATTTTTTTGTGTTATAATGTCTATATAACAAAGGGAAGAATATGAAAAATTTACTTAAAAAAATTGGTTTTGGCGCAACCGCTGTTTTGGTAGCTGGTGCTGCTTATGCAGCTGGACCAGAGGTAGGTGGTTTGTCAAACTTGATTGGAGAGCTTAAAGGCGTATTCAGAATCTTGCGTACATTGGCATTTGTCGGCGCAGCATTCGTTATCGCATCTATTGGTTGGGACGCTATCGTTGCAAAAAAATACGATTGGTCTAAAGATGGTAAACAGCATCTTATTGCTATGATAATCGGATTTTTGCTTTTGTTCGGTGTCGGTGTGATATTACAATTCTTGGCCGGTGGTGATCTTGGAGATGCCGGTGGCACATGGTAAAAAAATAAAAATCCGGCGTTTGCCGGATTTTTTTATACATTAATAATGTAATTTTTTTTAATTGCTCTTTGCTATGGGCTAGTTTTATGATATAATGCGAATATTAAAGAAGGAGCATACGATGGCTGAAGAAAAGCTGGATTTACTGGATTTAGACGATGAAATAGATTTACCTGAATTGCCAGAAGATGGGGCTTTGGCTTGTGGTCGTCCACGTCGCCCTTGGTTTTTATTCGGTGCGGCTATAATCGTTATTTTGCTGGCTACATATATTATTGTAAGAATTGTTATGCATGGCGCTAAGAGTGATTCGGTTGAAATTGATTTGAATACTCCGCCACCGCCAGCAACAGATTTTGCCGCTGGGGCAGATAAAGTAATTGCAGGTGAGGCTGAACCAGCAGCTGGTGTGCCAGTGCGTGTGGTTGAAGAAAGAAAAGACGTTGTGTTTAAACCAG
>JBAYXF010000019.1:0-9454 GCA_041673665.1 Alphaproteobacteria bacterium
TTCTCGGTGGCCTGGCCGTCGGTGTTGGGTCTATGGAAGCATTTGGTAACAAGGCAATAGGGGGCAAAGTCCAGGGGCAAAAGGCACTAAATGAAGAGGATTTATTAAAGTCGCAAGTATTGTCAGAAAAGGGTGGCGAATCCAAATGGCAAAAGTATGAAACTGCACAGAAAGAGCTTAAAAAACTTTGTGAAGATTTAAAATCAGCAGGGGGAACATCAAAAGAATGTGAATAGAAATTCATAAGCATAATATGCTTGATTGAATTTTTTAAATTTCGTATAATGTTTGATAATAAAGGAAATAATATGAAGAAAATTTTTACTCTCCTTGGATTGTTGGCGATTACTGCTTGTACTAACCTTGGTAATACCCAGGAATCTGAAATAACATATTCAACCCCAACGGTTGATTATATTGAACAGTTGGATGTAAAAACTTCGACTCAGGCGGATTCTTTCTTGTCGCAATTGGCGATGAATTATCGTTCTTATGCTATATTTAATGCCCGTCAATCTGGATATCCAGATATCGGTGAAATCTTTGCTCAAAAAGCAATAGTGGCATTTTCTGGGGAAACCCCAATGCCAGAAAGCGTTGATAACTGGCAGGTCGAAGACCAAGATTTAGGCTTTGAATTATCTGGGGCATGTCAAGAATTAATCAGTATGTTGAAAAATGATATGACAGATTATTGCCCAATAGAAGCGGCCGAGGCCCAGGCAAAATTCGATTGTTGGTTGACCGCTGCGACAAGTGGACAAACCGCAACCGCAAATGAATGCCGTATCAGATTTAATAGCGTAATGGATGTTTTGCGCAAGGGTGGGGCAAATGGATGTGGAACACCAAAATTGGCTGAAAATAAAATCACGCCAAAAAACAATACATCTGTAGAGTCTGAATATTATCCAGATCCAATCGCGATAAAGCCCAGTCAATTACGTGCCAGAGATGGTATCGTGATTGTAAACAATATTAATGTGGATCCTGTTCCTCCGGTTATGTTCAACCAGAATATTTACAGTGGTGGTAATAGAAATATAATTACTGAAAATCCTGGTAATAATGAAAAAGTAGCAGAAGAAGTAAAACCAGCGCCTGCAGCGGTTCCCAGCGATATGGTTTCTCGTCAGGAATTTATTGAAATGATGCAAACAATGCGCGAAGAAATTCGTGCAATTAATGAACGTCTGGACAAGCAAGCAAAGAATGAAGATATCGCTATATTAAAAGTTCAACAGATTCCATTGGAACCAAAACAGCATGTAATGGAAGAAGTTTTCGAGGTTCATTTCGATTTTAATAAAGCAATAATAAAACCAGAATATGAAAAAGTTATTAAAAAATTGGCCGCAACAACCCAAGAAAATCGTAATGTAAAGATTTCTGTGGTTGGTCATACAGATACCACAGGCTCGCAAAATTATAATTTTGCTTTGGGTGGACGCCGTGCACGGGCAGTGCGCAATATGTTGGTAAAATACGGTATCCCATCGGATCAAATTGTTATGGTATCTTCAGGTGAAAATGATTTGAAAGTACAAACCAAAGACGGGGTAAGTAATAAAGAAAATCGCCGTGCCCGGGTTATCAAAGAACAAAGATATATGGAACAACAGAAAGTTGGCGAAGAACTAAATTTACCAGAAGAAGAAAAAGTAGAAACAGTTAAAGAATAAAATACTTGACGAATAATAGTTTTTAGGCTATATTTATAAAAATAAAAAATAATTTTGAGGTAAAAAAGATGACAGATGCAAAAAAAGTTCCAGATTTTAAAAAGGCTGCAAAAGCTGTAGAGCTGGTATCTTTGATGAAAAATGCCGGGGCAAATTTTAAAGAAGGCCTGGTTGGTAAAGGGATTGATGAAAATGTAATGTAAAATATAATTTCCGTTTTTAAATCCCTCGTCAGGGGGATTTTGTTTTTCTTAAATATCTGTCAGTTGTTTGAAAATACTTGACTTTTGTGGCTTTTTTAGATATCATATAATTATCAAATCAGGTACAGCTCTGTACCAAATTCTCAAGAGGAAAAATCATGCATGTTAATGAATTAAAGGCGAAATCGCCCCAGCAATTGTTAAAAATGGCCGAAGAAATGGGCATTGAAAACCCTTCGCAATTGAATGTTCAACAGCTTCGTTTTGCGGTTTTGCGTGTTATCTCTATGGATAAAAAGGCGACTTTGGTTGGGGATGGTGTTTTAGAACGTATGCAGGATGGATTTGGCTTTTTACGTGCGCCAGAATCAAATTATTTAGCCGGACCGGATGATTTATATGTTGCGCCAAATTTAATTAAAAAATATGGATTAAAAACAGGCGATTATGTCGAGGGTAAAATAGACGCCCCACAAAATGAATCAGAGCGTTATTTTGCATTGGAAACAATTGAAAAAGTAAATGGCGAAACACCGGAAAAATTGAAACATCGTGTTTCTTTTGATGATATGACCCCGTTATATCCAGATAAAATGTTGAAAATGGAAACAGAAGAGGATAAAGACAAGGGTCGTTCGCTTTCTGCACGTGTTATTGATTTAATTTCCCCGACGGGTAAGGGACAACGTTCTTTGATTGTTGCGCCACCACGTACCGGTAAAACGGTTATGCTGCAAAATATAGCGAACAGTATTTCAACAAATTATCCAGATGTCAGTCTGATTGTTCTTTTGATCGATGAAAGACCCGAAGAAGTTACAGATATGAAACGCAGTGTCAAGGGAGAGGTTATTTCCAGTACTTTTGACGAACCTGCTGCGCGCCATATCCAGGTTGCAGAAATGGTTATTGAAAAGGCTAAACGTTTGGTCGAGGGCGGCAAAGATGTAGTTATCTTGTTGGATTCAATTACCAGACTTGGTCGTGCTTATAATACGGTTGTGCCGTCCAGTGGTAAGGTTTTAACTGGGGGTGTTGATGCGTATGCTCTGCAACGTCCAAAAAGATTCTTTGGTGCGGCCAGAAATATAGAAGAGGGCGGCAGCTTAACAATTATTGCAACTGCATTGGTTGACACCGGCAGTAAAATGGACGAAGTTATTTTTGAAGAGTTCAAGGGTACCGGTAACAGCGAAATTATCCTGGATCGCAAATTATCTGACAAACGCGTCTATCCTGCGATTGATATTACCCGCAGTGGTACACGTAAAGAAGATTTGCTGGTGGAAAAAGACATTTTATCCAAAATGTATGTTTTGCGCAGAATTATAAATCCAATGGGAACATTGGAAGCAATGGAATTTTTATTGGATAAATTGCGTACTACGAAAACAAACGCTGACTTTTTCAGTGCGATGAATACATAAAAGAGTTTAAACGAAACATATAACGCCGCGAATGCGGCGTTTTTTAATACGAAAGGTAAAAATAATGAAAAAAACAATAATTATTTGGGGGTTGGCAGGATTAATAACGATCTTGGCGTATTTTTTTGGGAAAACACTTGGGAATAAAGAGTGCCAAATAGAAACCGCCAAACAAATAAATATAAAACAAGATGAAATTATAAAAATAAGGGAGAAAATAAATGCAGAAACTTTTAATACTGGGGTGTCTGATATTCGTCAGCGGTTGCTCAAAAAATGGACCATCCACAATTAACACAATTAAAATATGTGAACCAATTTATGGACGTGATTCAGATTGGAATGTAATCAGTGATGATCTGGCGCGAAATATTTATCGGCATAACAGATTATGTCAAGAGCAATAGTATTATTCTGATGCGGCTTCTGCCTGGGATATAACTGCCTCACCGGCAGTTTTTAAATTAGTTAAATATGTTTTATAACTGGTGCAATCCCTGGAAATTTCGGATTTATAAGAATCGCGCAGGTTTGAAACCATATAAAAACATCCTTGTAAATGTTGAACACAATAATTATGGCCGATCAAGAATGCGTTTTGCCCACGCAGGCTATCATCGGTTTCATCCGGCCAGTCTATATCCAGTGCATCGTTTAAAGATGCCATATCATTTGTGCCAGTATATTCATAGAAAGTATCCTGCCATAGGTCTTCTAGTTCGGCATCTGTAATACTGGTACTGGATGAACCGCCGTTTTTTATAACAATTATTTGTTGTAAAATACTTTCTACTTCGGGACGCAGGGTATTATCTATGTTAGCTAACTCATCACTGCAAAAACAACGATTATAAGCGGCATTTTTTCGTTCACAATACCCATCCATACAAGATCTGTAATCAGCCAAACATTGTGATGTGCTTACCGAAGTATCAGAAACAGTGGCTATTGTTGTGTCAGAAGAGCGAGTTGAAATATCCCCGCGTGAAGATCGTGCAGATACGGTTCTGCTTTGGATTCCCCTGGCAGATGAAGAATATGTTGCGGCACTTCGTGCGGTTGAACCGCTTCGCGCAACCACTCTCTTGGTGCCCGACGAGTAAGATGTTGAACCGCTTCGCGCGACTACTCTTCTGGTGCCCGATGAAGCAGAAGAATTGGTACTGGATTTGGTGCCGCTGCGTGCTAATTTTGCTACAGATGTATTACCAGAGCCCGTGGCCGCACGCGCAAAGACAGAAGATGTGTCAGGTGTAGATTCAGCACTGCTAGAATATAAAGAAGTCTGCATTTTTTCATTCATAAATGGCCGCATTGTATTATAAGTTGCAGGATTTATGTAATTTGATGCGGTTGCTGATTCAGCATTATTAAAACAAGTAAAAGAAAGTGTAAACAAAATGGCAAAAGTCATCATGCGTGCAAAAAAAGCATGTCTATTAGTTGCTATTTTGTTTCTTTCAGGGCTCATTTTTATTTTCCAATCCAATATTTCTTGATCCATTTGGTCGGACGAACGTGTCGTAAACCAAATTTTGCGGTATATCCGTTCATGGCTTCTTCATTAATTGGTCTTCCGTGGAAAACAACAACTTTTGCACCAACTGGTAATTTAGGTGTAATAAACCAATTAAATGGGAATTTCAAAAGGCAGCAATATTTGAATGATCGTACCCAAGATTTACACATTGGGCATTCTTCGCCGTTCCAAAAGCTGAAAATGCCTTTTTTATGCATTTCACGGGACATATAAGCCTGTTCGTGACGCACTTCGTGACGAATTTGTTCAAAATTTTTCTCGAAATAATCCAAAATATCTTGATGTTTACCAATTTCAAATCTAAATACGGATGAATTTCCAACAGAATTATCGTTTGCTCTGTCCCTAGAGATAATAAATTTACCAGGCTGGCGGAATAAATCATCAATATTATCTATGATTACAACGTCCAAGTCCAAGAAAAGACCAATTCCTTTTAAATTTCCCAGTTTCTTAGATAATAATCCCAGTTTTTTCCATCCACGTTCAGGCAGTCCATTGCGTAATTTTACAGGTGGTAATGGAAAAGTCTCAATTCCTTTGTCTAAACCTTTTGGGTCTTCGGTAAAACAAACAAACCGATGGGGCAGGGTCAAGTTCTTTTCAACCATACGATACAGGCGATTTACATATTCTTTGCTGAATTTTTCACTTCCATCTTCGCGTCGCCACCACATACAAACCACATTTAATTCTGGTTTGTTGGCAGATTTTACGGGTTTAACGGTCTTTTTTGTTGTTATTCTTGGCATTTTTCGTCCTTCCTTTGATTTTGATTATAGAACATTATATTTATTTATTGCAATCAGGAATTTTTATTATAACATTATTAATGTTATGAAAAATCGTTCGATTTTTTTATCTGTTTTCTTTCACCACGCCTGCGCGGGCGTGAATTTATAGCTATTTATACTCAGAACAAACAATACTTGCCGAGTTCGGTAAAATATTGCTAATATAAAAAAAGTAAAAAATAGGGAAAAGAAAATGGATCTTAAACCAACAAAACCTTTATCTGGATTTATAGAATTGCTGCCGGTTCAACAGCGGTGCTTTGATGAATGCGCCAATAGAATGCAGCAAGTCTTAAAAACCGCCGGATTTGCACGGTTAGACTTGCCGGCCATAGAACGTGCCGAGGTTTTAACCGATAAAGATAATTGGGACGAAATTGAAACTCAAATGTTTATGTTTCAAAAAGGCGATACAAAAATGGGTCTGCGGTATGATGGTACTGTCGGGCTGGCCAGATATGTATCCGGTCATTTGAATGATTTGGTTTTTCCGTTTCGTGCGTATCAATTTGCCAGAAATTATCGTGGTGAACGTCCACAAAAAGGGCGATATCGCGAATTTTATCAAATGGATTTAGATGTTTTAGGTATAAACGAGCTGTCATTAAATTATGACGCTGAAATTGTTGCTGTTTTGGCACGAGCCTATGAATCTTGTCGTGAATTTATCGGCGGGACTAATATTCGTGTTGGTTCACGCCCATTTTGGAATGCTTTTTTTGAATTGTTGGGTCTGTCCAAAGAACAATCCAAGGCGGTGTTTATTTTAATAGATAAAAAAGACAAATTAGATGATTTTCAGGGTGCTTTGGCAGAAGAAATTGGGGATAAATCAATTGAAATTATAAAAGTATTTTCAGATGGTTATCAATCGTTCTTAAAAAAGAGTGTAAAGTTATATTCTGCTATTTCTGAAATGGATAAATTTATGGAACAATTGGCAATAATGGGTATAAAAAATGCCAAAATTGATTTGGGAATTATGCGTGGTCATGCGTATTATACTGGTTTAGTGTTCGAGTTCTTTTTGGACGATTTTCCGTCTTTGGGCGCTATTGGTGGTGGCGGCAGATACGAAGATTTAGCCGGAAAATTCAGCAAAACCAAGATAATTGGTGTTGGCGCGGCTGTTGGTTTTTCCAGGGTAATGATTGCTTTATTAGAAGATAATAAAATAAAATTGGATAAATTTGAATCCCCAGTAATGGTTTCTGTTCTGGCGATGGGTGAAAATACTGTTCCATTCGCAATGTCTGTTTTGTCTGAACTTCGGGGGGCCGATATTGTTTCAATTCCGTATCTGGATGCCGACAAAAAGTTCAAAAATCAGATAGAATTTGCTGATAAAATAAACAGTAAATACAGTATAATAATTGGCGAAGATGAAGTTAAATATGATACGGTGACAATTAAAGATATGACTACTGGTAAACAACAAAATTTACCATTATCTGATGCAATTAATATGTTAAAGAAAGCAAAATGATAGAAAATAAGTTAAAAGATCTTCAAAAACGCTCAGCCGAGATAGAAACATTGATGAATTCTGGTAATATATCGGGGGCAGAGCTGTCTAAACTATCAAAAGAGTATTCGCAGCTGTCGGAAATTATGCCAATAGTGTCTGAATATTTCAAAATCCAGGCCGGAATTCAGGATGCAAATGATATGTTGCGAGAGCCCGAGCTAAAATCAATGGCTGAAGAACAATTAGCTGAATTCAAAAAGTTATTTGAAAAAGTTGAACAAGAACTTCAAATAGCTTTGTTGCCAAAAGACGATGCGGATGATCATAGTGTTATTATGGAAATTCGGGCCGGGGTTGGGGGCGAAGAATCCGCTTTATTTGCTTTTGATTTGTTTCAACAGTACAAATCTTATGCTCTTCGACGTGGTTGGAAGGTTGAAATTATAGAAGAAAATGCGACTAGTTTGCGTGGATATAAAGAAGTTGTATTTAAAATTAATGGGCACGGGGCATATTCTCGTCTTAAATTTGAATCTGGAATCCATCGTGTTCAGCGTGTTCCAGAAACCGAGGCATCCGGTCGTATTCATACCAGCGCGGTATCTGTTGCGGTAATGCCCGAAGCCGAAGAAATAGACGTAACTATAGAAGAAAAAGATTTAAGAATAGACACTTTTCGTGCCCAAGGGGCAGGTGGACAACATGTTAATAAAACAGATTCAGCTGTTCGTATAACTCATTTGCCAACAGGTATTGTGGTAAGCAGTCAAAACGAACGTTCCCAGATTCAAAATCGCGCATTTTGTATGGATGTTCTGCGTTCAAAACTTTACGAAAAACAAAGATTTGAACAGGAAAGTTCAAGTAATGCATCAAGAAAAACTATGGTCGGTTCAGGGGATCGCAGCGAGAAAATACGGACTTATAATTTCCCAGAACAACGGGTTACGGACCATAGAATAAAACTGACATTATATAAATTGGATGATATTTTGGCTGGTGGCGAAGGTTTGGACGAAATGATAGATGCCTTGATCGCGGCAAATCATTTAGAACAATTAT
The DNA here is from genome assembly GCA_041673665.1 of Alphaproteobacteria bacterium. Classification (GTDB taxonomy): domain Bacteria; phylum Pseudomonadota; class Alphaproteobacteria; order Rs-D84; family Rs-D84; genus WRCA01. Next base: position 8,177 of record JBAYXF010000019.1, read on the forward strand.
CAAATATGGGTGAAGAGTAAATAATAGAAATTATTTACATAATACACTTTTCATTTCTTCTACTGGGAAACGTTCCTGGACCCAACTGTCGGTATCGTAGCCTTTCCAGCCATTAGTTGACCCGCCGCCTGGGTTTTTAACCATAGTATTAACTATATTTCTATTGGTATCCCGTATTTTCGTATTATAAAACATTATTTCGTCTATGATTCTGGAAAGATATTCATTGATTCTAAAGCTTTCGGGGGCCCTGCTGCTTTGGCAGAATTCTTGGTAGGTAAGGCATTTGCTGCCCGTGCTGATTCTGTATGGATCGTCAAATCCACGTGTAGCATAAGCAAATCCCAGGGCAAAACACCAATAAGAATAGTTAAGAAAATCGCATGTTACATCCAGTCTTGTATTTGCTAGTGGTTTTTTTGCTGCACCAATTTTTCCGCTGAGTGTTGGGTCATGATCAAAAAAGGCGACATATTTATTATATCTGTCTGTGCAATCTTCTTTATTTCCAACAACTGAATCTTTGAGAAAGTTAATATATTCTGTTTTGGTTTGAATAGTGTTGTCCAAAGTATCGTGTTTTGTTGAATTATAAGATGATGAATCCGAGCCGTTATTAAGACGTGGAGACGAACCCCTGGTGTTTGAAGAAGAGGTCGTCGCTGTCGATGGATTTGTTCGTGGCATAACCAGAGAACGAACAAATGTTGGTATATCTGAATAAAGATCGGAATAAGCCGAAGAAAACAAGGATTCCGAAGATGAATTTTCAGATATTCTGGGATTTTGTCTTTGTGAAGAAAAAGCTACAATCGGAATAAATAGTAAAGCAGTTAAAGTATAAAGTTTTCGCAAAATATCCCCCCTTTGTATTATCATATTTTAACAGAAAAATATGGTTTTTAAAAGTTTATTTTGGTGATCCCAGCAGGAATCGAACCTGCATCTAATTCTTAGGAGGAACTTGTTCTATCCAATTGAACTATGGGATCAGTGCGTATTATTTTAGTCCTTCGTTTATATGATTGCAAGTCCGAGTATTTTTAATCCTTAGATTATTTTGTAAAATATATCATAATAGAAAATAAAAAATTATTGCACATATGTTTTATGCAATGTATGCTATAGAGTATGTATAATTATTTAGATTTAAATTTAGATAAACCAATAGTAATGGTTGGTTTAATGGGTGCCGGAAAAACGTCTGTGGGGCGAATGTTGGCACGTCGATTGGATATTCCTTTTGTTGATTCTGATAAAGAAATAGAGGCTGCTGCT
>JBAYXF010000020.1:0-8861 GCA_041673665.1 Alphaproteobacteria bacterium
TCAGGGGTTTTATTTGGCAAGATTTTACTCCATATTTTCAGTAAAAATTACAGCCCCATCTTCGGTAATACCAATGGTGTGTTCCCATTGCGTGGACATCCCGCCGTCGACAGTGCGTGCAGTCCATCCATCTGCATCAATTTTGCATTTATTAGAATGTTCACATAAAATTGGTTCAATGGTAAAAACCAGTCCCGGCACCATTTTTATCTTATCAAATTTTTTATCATACCAATGATAGATTTGCGGATCATCGTGCATAACTTTGCCAATGCCATGTCCAATAAAATCGCGCGAGATACTGAATCCGGTTGGGTTTACAATTGCTTCAATTGTGCGTCCAATTTCAGAAAGAGGAACCCCAGGTGCACAAACAGCAATGGCGCTATTTAATGCATCTTGGCAAACCTGGATTAATTTTTTATAATTTGGTTTTACGTCGCCGATTAAAAACATACGGGATGCATCGCCATGGAATCCTTTATATTCAGCCGTTAAATCAATGTTGATAATATCACCGTCTTTTAAAACCTCGTCATCACGCGGGATGCCGTGCACAATTACATCATTAACACTGGTGCAACAATGTTTTGGAAATCCATGATATCCCAAGTCTGACGAGCGTGCATTGTTTTTATGAAGAAATTCGGCAACCATACGATCAATATCCCCGGTTGAAATTCCGGCGCGAACTTGTGGTGATATAAAATCAAAACAGCGCGCGACTATATCGCCCGCCGCCCGTAATCTTTTAAAATCTTTTGGAGCATAAACACTGGGCAGCATAATTATTCCATTTTTTTCTTAATCTCTTGAATTCGTTTTAAAATATCTTCAAATGCGATGGCATCATTTTTATCCCGCGACATAATTTCATCAGCCAGAACAATACATAAAGTAGCAAGTAAAGAGTTTTCTGGTAAATGTCCAATCTTGCTTTGTATATCGTGGGCCCGGGCGTCCACGGCTTTGCCAATTTCTATCAAGCGTAATTCTTGACCGTCTTCACAACCCATGGCGTAATTTTTATTCAGAATTGGAATTGATACTACACTCATTTCAAACCTTTTAACTCTGCGATAGATTTATCTATTAACTGGGTTGCACGAAGGTTTTTATCATGGGCATCAGCCAGCTGACGCGATAAAATTGCGACCTCTAGATCTGTTTGAGTTTTAACCCCACCCAAGTTTTCACGCAACTTGTCCGCGGCGGTTTCCAATTCATCCAGCTCTTTCAATATATTATTCGTAATTTCTGACATGTTTACATGGTAAAATATTTTTTTTATGCATTCAAGGTTAAAAATATGATATAATCAAAGCCTGTAAGAGGGGACGCAGTGAAAACAAAAATCATTTATATTTCAGGTGGTGAAAACCTAGACAGGCTGACGATAAAAGCTGCGTTTGACGAAGTCCGCCAAACTTTGGGATTGGGGGATGATACGCTTCTTTTTGGCGTCCCATTAGAAGACGAGGCAACACAGCAAGCAGCCACGGAACAATCAGAATCAGTGGAAACAGCCACAGAAATACAAGAATCAGCAGAAGACACGGAACAAACACCCGAAAGTGAACGAGTAATTCCAATTTTGTCTGTGCTTTCTGGCGGAAAAACAGAGCCAGTCGAAGAAGTCGCAGAAGAAATTGCGGAAGAAGCCGCGGAAGAAGAGGCAGAAGAAATCGTAGAAGAAACCGTGCAAATTGTATCTATTTCTGATTTTGAAGATGCATTGGAAGAAGATTTACCACAAGCAGAACAAAGAATCCCACAAACCATAGAAGAAATTTTTGAAAATTTAACCCCATTGCCCGAAGAAAAAATCATAGAAACCCCACGTATGTTAAATGAAGAAGCGTCAGACGATAAATATTTAGATGATGACGCAACTTTGGCTATGTTGGCGGCGGAATTTGTAGAGACAGAAAAAGAAAAACCCGCATCAGCCGGTGGGCGTTCCAGTAAAATCGGGAAATTAAAAAATATACTGCCTTTTAAGAAAGCAAAAAAAGATGAATCTGGTATGTTAAATGATTTGTTTGGCTGGGCAGGGATCGCGGCTAATGAAGATGACGCAGGCCCATCGGGATTTTTTGCCGCGCGATAATGAATGGATATAAACGTAATTCTTCATCATCTTGAAAATTCCGGATTTCAGAAACTGACTTCGGATGGTACTTTTATTTGGCTGGAAGATCCAACTTGTTTTGCCCGTGGTTTGCTTGATTTTTTTAATATTGCATGGGTTGTCATCGCTGTTTTTACCGCTTTTTTGTTGCTGGGTTGGGGTGTTGCAAAAATTCGTGGTATCCAGGGCGATATAGCTAAAAACATTCGTAATCTTTTTTTGATATTTGCGATTTTGTCCTCGTCTCGGCTAATAGTGAATGTTATTTGGGGTGACGAAGCATTTGTATGCAAACAAATCCAGGTTCCAATTACTGAAGTAAATAAAATTATAGAGTCTGCAAAATTAAAACTTAAAACCCGTGACGAAAATTTCTTGTACGAAGATATTGATATATACGATTCTGCAACAGGTACCGGAATGCCAAATGTTATGGGGGATATTAACTCCGAAGCTCCGGGCACCCCATACGAAGGCGATGGGATAATTGTCGGCGGAGAAGGCGCAGGAGCGTTGTATAATAATCAGTTTTCATCAAACAGTTCATTAGAAGCACATATTTTGGGACACGAAGGTTATCGTGAGCAGGTTTATTTAGATACAAAATATTTACCAACCATAGGTGTCGGTGGACTAGTTGCTGATTACTCAAGATTTGCTGCATATGATTTTTATGCAAATGGGAAAAAATTAACTGATTCCCAAAAACGGGAATATTATAACAAAGTTATGGCGTTTGCTTCGGACGCTAAATCAAGGCAAGACCCAATGGCACAAAGTATCAGTACTAATACAATTCGCACAGGAACTTTGTCAGATGGAACAAGACTTGCGGACATAAAAACCAATAAAGAATCAATAGAACGAGAAATGAAAAGATATATTTCCGCCAGTGAATCAATTTTGTCTGGGGCGTATAGAGGTTGGGCTTCTTTCCCACAGCCTGCGAAAAATGCGTTGTTGGATATTGCATATGGTTGGGGCGTGGGTGGAATTCATAATATAAGTGGGTTGGATGCGTGTGTTAACAGCAGAAATTGGGCCGGTGCTGCGGATATTGTAACAAGAATATATGGCAACCGTCGCGCTGGCGCGACTGTCAAACAATGGTTCTTGCAGGCAGCTGGAAATTAAAATCAAGGAAACAAAATGAAAAAACAGATGTTTTATACAATTATAATAATAATCTCTGTTGGGCTGTTGATTTATTTTTATACGGCAAAAAAAGAAACACAACCAAAACTGGGATATGAGTCTTTTCAAACGCAAAATCAACAGCAAAATATCAAAGCCAAAGAGTTTGATGATGGGTTGGATAATCCGTCCAAAATAGAAACTTTTGATTGGGGGAAAAGTAACGATGGGATTACAGAAATCAGAACTTTTTTGTTTGATATAAATGGGGATAAAATAAAAGATAGAATAACAAAAACCAGATTTGAAAACGGCACAAAGCCGGGATATTGGGGTTATAAAATAGAAATTTCAAACGGCGGTTCTTGGGTTGATATAACCCCCTCTGGATTAATGACGGCCGAAGGTGAAGATTGTGATTTACAAAGGGTTCAATTTTCTTTTTTACCATTTCAAGTTAAAAAAATATGGCGTGAAATAGAACGTGATTGGGATGCCCCATCAATGGCGAACATGGTAAATTATGAATTTGTAAATGGCGTTTTGGTTGGCACTTCACCACAAAGAATTAATGTAGTTTGTGATGTAAAAATACTTTTTTAGTTTATCGGATTATTTTAAATATGGCTTTAATTCTTTCATTATAATATTCATAGTATTTGCTTTTTTTGCCATAAACTTTTTTATTTCTGATAAACGAGTATCAAAGAATTTTTTGTTTTCCAAGAATTTTAATACCAGTGCAGATAAATGTTTAGCATCGGCAATACGTTCCAGTATGTTGTCATTACTCATCTCTTTATAAACTTCGTTGAATGTGCTGGTATGGTTCCCAGCAATAATAACGTTGTCCAGTTGCATACCTTCTATTGGACTGGATCCACGGCATTCTGGCAATAATGAACGACCCATAAAAGAAATTTTTGTGCATCTATAAAATAATCCCATTTCGCCAATGGTATCTGCAACATAAACGTTTCCATTTGGTTTGGCATTATCTGAACGGAATGTTATTTTAAAGTCCTTGCCGGATTGTGCCAGTTCGCTTTTCATTTTTGGATGACGTGGTGTAATTATTAATAATGCTGATGGAAGTTTTTTTAATATTTCACGATGTGCATCAAAAATAATTTCTGATTCTCCTTCGCCCAAGACAGCGGCATGCCAAATGGGTCGTTTCCCAACAACGGCGGTAATTTTTTTACGTTCATCCGGTTTGTCTGATAAAAATGGGACCGTGTATTTAAGGTTATCAATAACGCTTACTTTTTTTGCCCCCAAAGTGCGAAAATGTTTGGCGTCTATTTTAGATTTAGCCATAATTTTTGTAAAAGAATTTAAAATTCTTTTCATAAAAAATTTGTTTTTTTGATATTTACGGAATGATTTTTCAGTCATTGCACCATTAATAAGAAAATTTGGAATGCCCGCACGCAATAACGCGTCCAGTTGAATTGGCCATAAATCAGAATCAACACGGATTGCTATATCTGGTTGCCAATGTTTCATAAATCTGCGTACGGCAAAGGGTACATCAATAGGACTGTATTGGTGTAAAACATCAAAGTTCTTAGCGATTTTTGCGGATGGTGTTGTTCCACTGGTTAATAAAATTGATGCGTGTGGATAATCATGATGCAGGCGTTCAATCAGGCCACGTACAGAATTTATTTCACCGACACTTGCGCCGTGCAACCAGATTAAAAATCCATTTGGACGTGCCAAACTGGGGCGTCCCAAGCGTTCTGCAAATCTGTCTGGATGTGCATCTTCTTTTCCTTTGCTTCGGCGAATGGCCAAATAAATTCTGATAAGTGGGTAAAAAATAGTCAATAAAATTTTATAAACAAACATGATTAATCCTTAACTTTATTCACAAATTGCTATGAACGGCAACACGGAAAGTTCTTCGTTTATTGTACCCCCGATGCCACAATCCAAGCAATTGAATTTTCTGTTTTGAGAGTATATTACATCCGTTGGGATAGTTATGCCAGATAATTTCGACAAATATTCACGAGCGTTCGCCTCGTATTCTGCATCGTCTGGGAATCCAAAATAAAATGCACGTGAACTGCCGCTGCATTCTGAATAATTTGGATAACAATCTGAATTGGTAACTTTGGTTTCATCAGGGATACAAGCAACATTGCAAGTTTCTTCATCAACAATCATTTTTTCACAACTGTTACAAACGTTTGCCGGTTTCAATAAAGTTCCGCCCAGAATAGTTCCTTTGGCGATAGTTACAGTTTGGCATTTAGAAGTATTTTCAGTAAGTGCCGCGGTACAAACCCATTCCATATTTGTGTAATCAAATTGTGCGATGGTGTTATCTGGGCATTGTGCAATTGGTGTTGGATCAATACATTGCCATACATCGTCGATATCTACGGCTGTTTGTCCCGTGGCACAAAGTGGGCGTAATGATGGATCTATTTCACAAGATTCAGAATCTGAATCCCAAATGGTATTCCCCGTACATAAAACAGGTGGCGTTTCTGTCTGGCATTCCCATTTTCCAAAACGAAAAACTTTTTGTTCATTATTCATACAGGTTATATCTTCGATATCAGATGCTGTTTGAACAATTGTATTTTGATTAAATGGCACGGAATATCTGGTAATATAAATAAGACGACCATCTGCTATTTCTTTCATAAAAGAAAGGCTTTTTGGGATACTTCGTTTATATCCGTTCCCAGAAAGAATTGAAAAAGTTTTGGCCTGTTCATTGGTTATAATCCCAAAATTTCCAATAGAATTAAAGTCTTTGGATAAGCTTTTTAAAACAAGGTTTGTATTTGTATTATCGTTTAAATCTGCAGTTGTAATGATGTAATTTTCTGTTACACGGCCATCGCGTTCGGGGGTGCAATTTGATACCAAGCGGTTATTATCAGCACACATTTTTATGGTTTGAACATTATATTTTTCTGTACACGGTTGAATGTCTGTATTGAAAATTTCATTTGCACTGACACGGTTTTCAGTATCAATGTCGATGGCCTTTGAATGTTGTCTGCTCATACAGGAAAGAATAGATTTAATCTCTGCCATATTTATAGCAGATTCTATCCCAGTATCGCGCATTCTTTGACTGGGAGCATCTATCAAAAAATATCCTGCCATTAAAATAAAGGCCAGAATCATGATGAAAATATTCATTTCTTCTCCTGAGTATTTTATATGATAATGCAAAAAATAAACGTTGGCAATAGATTTGCCAATATGATAAAATAATACATATATAAAGTATTGGGAAGGAAAATGAAAAAACTAGGAATTTTTATAGCATGCACAGCAATGTTGATGGGGTCGGGGGCATATGCTGTATATCCGGCTTATAACGGCACTACGCAGTATGTCCAATATCAACAAGCAAACACTGGTTATACGACTAATAATCAGGGATATGTTCAACAACAGTATGTTCCGGTCAGTAATAACAAGTTAGTTACCGCGTCAAATCCGAATCGCGTTACTGGTTCTTTGCCACGTGTTGGTACTTCTGCAACTACGGTTGGTCGTCAATATTATCAATCATCGGATTATGACAGATTGGCGGACAGTGGACTTTATATCGGGCTTTCTATTGGGTATTCTACGGCGACCAGCGGCGGAATCCAGGCAGATTATCTGGATGAAACGAATGCTTTCTTTGCGCCGGGTGCTTTTGAAACCGCGGATTTCAAAAAAGATACAATTTTGCCATTACAATTATCAATTGGTGCCGCAATCAACAGTGATGTACGTGTTGATTTCTCGTACTCCAGATACAGTGGGCTGTCATATGCTGACAGTGTTGAAACTGGTGACGGTGCCGGCGGATATGTTGACGTCAAGGCCACTGGTGGTGCAATTTCCAGTACAGCAACTATGTTGAATATATATTATAATTTGGATTCTTATACTGGTTATATGGCCGGTGGTTCAATGCGACCATATGTTGGTGTTGGTTTGGGTATTTCAACAAATACAATTGCGGATTATTTGGTTTATGATCCCAGCTTTTATTCCGAAGCCGATATTATAGAGGGGCAAACATACGCAGCCGGCACATTAACAGCAATTTCTGATATTTATGCATATCATGCTGGTGGTACAACTGAACAATTGGCTTATATGCTAGAAGGTGGTTTAACTACTGAACTAGAAGGCGGAATAAAATTAGACTTTTTCATTCGTTATTCCGGTATGGGCAAGGTTCAATCTTCTGGTAGTATCGTTGTTTCTCAGACAGAATGGTTAAGTACTGGTTTGGCAGCGATTGGGAAAACTGGTGCAGAAGAAGCTGCAACATACGACAGTGTTTTCCATTATACAAACTGGTTCGAAAGTGGAAACATTGGAACCATTGACGCCGGTGTTCGTATGAGAATACAATTCTAAGTAGGGATTAACGGGGGAGAGAGAATTTTGAGAACTTCGATCATTTCTTTGTTATGTGTTTGTTTTGCATTTAATGCAACGGCTGCTTTGCGGACTGGAAACAGCGGCACTGGTCGTGGTGGAACTTATTCCGCGGCCCAGGGCCAAGGGGCCACAAGTATACAAGCTTCCCAGCAAGAAATGATTGCCAGTGCTACAACTTCCGCAGAACTTGGATTGCCGGTCAGGGTTGCAGATATGACATTGGCACGCTTGATTGCGACAAATAATCCCAGTGCTGGCGTAACCCAGGAACAATTATCTGAATGTGCGGCGATTTATCCAACAGGTTCATGGGCTTGGGATACACCTACGTCAGGGGACCAGTCCCAGTCTAGATGTGTGGCAGACGTTGAAATGCGCGTAGTTGATGGAACTGATGATATAGTTGTTGCGCATGCCAGAATTGCCCCGGGTGGTTCAATTAAATGTAATATAAGTTCTTTTCCAGAAAGCGGTTATACGACCGAGGCAGGCACAGTTACTTTTCCGGCAGATAAAGAGCCAACAATGGAAGAAGTAATTGCTGTCATGAATAAAGAGCAAAAACAAAAAGCGGGCATGAAAATTGCTGCGGCAACCATTATCGGTGGTTTGGCTGGAAATTTTGTTGGACAAAATGATCCTGGTAAATCAGGCGCTTTGGGAACCAGCGAAGATAAAGTTAGTAAAACTTTGATAGGCGCGACCGCACTTGGCGGTTTGACGGCTGTATCAACCCAATCGGGCAAGGTTGGCGGCGATGTAATTATGGGCGCAACAGTTAATGCGATTGGTGGTGGTTTAATTGGAAATATTTCTGGTATCGGTAATCCAGTATTATTGATACGTAAATGCGAAGGTACAGATTGTTTATATGGTTATGTCTCAAAAAATACGCCAATTTGTAACGAAGGTGCCAATTGTTCAGATGGCTATACCAAAGAAGCATTTATCGGATCCAAGGGCAGCACAAAAATAATTTGTAACAGAAAACAAGATGCAACTAGTAACGAAGAGATTCTTGATAATTGTGTAACAACCTATTTTGATTACTGGGAATTGGTCGCGGGTATCAACCAAGATAACAAGCCAGAAGAGTTGCAAAAAGCAATGGAAAGCGGGGCAGCAAAAAAGTTTTGTTTGAAAAATGGTGAAATGAACCCGGCCGGATCTAGCGCATGCG
>JBAYXF010000021.1:0-8208 GCA_041673665.1 Alphaproteobacteria bacterium
GGCGGGTCTTATAGCGATAATTTTCCGCAGCTTTTTATTGGAACCATTTAACATACCATCTGGCAGTATGATTCCAACACTGCAAGTTGGCGATCATATTTTTATAAAAAAATGGTCTTATGGATATTCACGTTATTCTTTTCCCTTTGGCTCTTGGCATATGTGGGATGGCCGTTTTATAGCATCCGAACCAGAAATGGGCGACATTGTTGTTTTTCGTAATCCCAGCAACGAATCTTTGGACTATGTAAAACGTTTAATTGGAACCCCAGGCGATACAATTCAAATGATTGCTGGACGCCTGTATATCAACGGGAAAATGGTCGAGCGGGAAAATCCACAAAGATATATTATCGCTCATCTGCCAAAAGAAATTCGCAGTGTCGGATTTTACAAAGATAATATTTCTATCAAGGGGAATCGCATGTTTGTTGATAATGCCCCCGCGAAATTTAAATATTCCATTGAATACAAAAGTCAAAACGAATGTATGCAATCTCAAATTTGTATGAATGGCGGTATTGATGAACTGACAGAATGGACCGAAACCCTGCCGAATGGTGTTAAGCATAAAATCTTAGAACGCAGTGATAATGATTCATATGATAATACATCTGTATTTAAAATCCCAGATGGTCATTTCTTTATGATGGGGGATGATCGTGATTGGTCAGCGGACAGCCGTGCAAGCGTTGGAATGGTACCACGTGATAACATAATGGGCAAAGTATGGTTTATATGGTATTCCCATAACTATTATTCACCATTATTATTTATTTGGAATTGGTTGGACAAATTAAGATTTGAAAGATTTGGTTTAGGGGTTAAATAAAAAAACGCGGTGTTTGCCGCGTTTTTAAAACTCGAATCTTAAACCCACAGTAATCATTCCGTACAACATATTTTCTGCACTGAATATATCCCTGGATTTAAACCCTACGGTAGTATCTGTATTTTCTGCATTATTTAATTCCCATATAACTTTCGGCAACCACATTAAACGTACACCAACATCAAAAAATGTATTTGCATCCAATCCATAAGAAAAGCCCAATGCACCAAGGACAGCGATATTACTGCTTGAAGATTCGGATGTATAAAAACTTAATGTTGAACCACCTGTATCTTCGCCCAGATCCTGCATAGAGACTTGATTAGATAAATCACCATAAGCATCCGTAACATTCAAAACAGTTATAGAATCTGCATATCCCGCACCAAAACCAATATATGGGATAAGTTCCCGCAGTGGTTTTCGCGCACCTTCAAAGAAATCATGATATAACATTACTGAAAAAACCTCGGTTGTTATATCTGATTGAACACCAGTAGATTCTACGGACAATACATCACTTGTCGTAGAAACCAGATCACCTTTGAACATTGGGGTTGAATTATAATCTGATTTTGAAATATGATCCCACGCCACTTCTGCGCGCCATTGTGGTGCATGAGGCAAAACCAAACCAACCCCCATACCCCCAGCGAAAGATAAACTCTCGAATTTTTTATTTACCGGCAATTGACCAATATCAATCTGACCCAAATTTGTATAACCCAATGCAGCACATGCCGCTGCACCACCACAATAAGTTTCTGTCATTATACCAATTGTTGCATCATACCAATATGGTTCAGGAACCAAAGTCCCCAATTCATTTTTCATGCTGGACGAACCAAATGCAGCGCCACCACGAATACTGATCGTAACGCGGCTGCCATCATCTTGATAATGTCCCGCAGGGGCATTATATTCCCAATTCGCATTTGCAGAAACACCACAAATAGCAAACAATAAAGTACAAAGAGTAATTTTACATTTCATGTTTATAATTATACCATAATCCAAATTACAGAAAAAGATATTTATTTAACAATATCTTTGAACACTTCTGCGGGGATTGTACCCCCTGTTATTTTACTGTCCATTGGTGAATTATCGTCATTTCCAACCCATACACCAATAACATAATTATTATTTGCCCCGACAAACCAAGCGTCACGATTATCATTGCTGGTACCCGTTTTCCCCCCCAGAACGCCTGGCACGAACGCGCGCTTACCCGTTCCCCCAGGCTGTGTTACAGCCCATAATAATTCTTGCATTTTCTTGGTAGTATCAAAATCCAACAGTTGTTCTGGTTCCGATGGAATATGTTCATATAATATTTTACCTGTTGAAGTTATAATTTTTTCTATCGAGTACGGACGAACATTTTGCCCACTGTTCCAAATTATCGTATTCATTGCGGTCAAATCCAGCAAAGAAACTTCGCAAGCCCCCAAAACAGTTGAATATTCACGACGCAATTTTGCAGAAAGCCTTAATCTTTTTGCCATTCCTAGGACTGAATCTATTCCATATTCTTTGGTTAGTTTTAATGGTACAGAATTTGCGCTTTTTGCAAATGCCTTTTGCAAAGTTATATCGCCATAATATCTTTCATTATAGTTTTTTGGTCTGTAATCCCCGATTGCAAATTTTGAATCCCTTACGATATCATTTGGGGACATACCATTTTCCAATGCAACTAAATATACAACCGGCTTAAAAGCACTGCCGGGTTGACGTAATGCCAATGCACGATTAAATTGTGATTCTTGATAATTAGTTCCCCCGACCAATGCACGAATTGCACCATCACGATTCATGATTACAACCGCACCCTGGTAACTGCCAACATTCCGACGTAAAACCGCAGCAGCTTGTTCATGCAAATCCTGGTCCAGTGTCGTATAAACCAACAAGTCGCTACCTATTTCATCCCCCATTTGTGATTTCATTTCATCTGATACAAAATCTGTCCAATATCTGAAAACATTAGTATCTGGAGCCGGCGTTACAGGATATAAATGCGCCGCAGCTGTACGTGCATCCGCCAAAGAAACATAATTTTGACGCACCATTTCTTTTAAAATAATTCTTGCGCGATCCAGATTTTTTGTAGAATTTCTTACTGGACTGTATGTTGTTGGCGCTTTTAACATAGCGGCTATTTGCACAGCTTCTGCCAATGTTAATTCTTTTGCTGGCTTTTGGAACAAATCACGCGCAGCCGCATCAATTCCGCGCATTCCGCGCACAAGTGAAACCCTGTTCATATATAAATTCAAAATTTGTTGTTTGGAAAATTTATTTTCCAGCCAATATGATAACAAGACTTCTTGAACTTTACGTTTAATGGTTTTCCGTGGGGAAAGAAATATATTTTTCGCCGTTTGTTGAGTAAGCGAACTGCCCCCGACTGCAATTCTTCCGGATACAAAATTAGTGACGATGGCACGAAACAATCCGAAAAAATCAACCGCACCATGCTTAAAAAATCTTTTGTCTTCTATTGCTATTATTGACTGCCAGACATATGGGGGAACAGACTCGACAGATACTGGCGCGCCCATAATCTTATTCATACTGCGTATTTCATAACCATCTTTATCAATAAAAGTAATTGATGGTTGTCGCGTTTCTTTTAACATTGAATCTAATTGCGGCATTTGTAAAAAAACAATTAAAACATAAATTGCAATCGCTGCAATGCCGAAAAACATTAGCGATAAAAGTCGAGCCAGCAAATGTAATTTCCAAGAGACTGGTTTTCTTTCTTCTTTATTTTCTGGTTGCGTTCTCAAAATCGTCCTCGCTCCAAATTGTTACACCAAAACGCTGGGCGTCACTTAATTTACTGCCGGCATCACTGCCCGCAATAACTATATCCGTTTTAACACTGACACTGGATTGAACCTTGGCGCCCATTTGTTCCAAAATTTCTTTTGCCACGTCACGTGTGTATTTTTTCAATGTTCCTGTTAAAACTATTTTTTTATCAAACAACGCTGAATTTTTATCCATGGCAACAATCGGATTTTTTATAGTTAAGTATTTTAACAAATCATCCAATGCTTTTACAGTTCTGTCATCACTGAGAAATTCAACGATTTCATTCGCCATTATTTCGCCAATACCAGAAATCTGTTGCAATCTTTCTGATGTTGCAACTCGTAATAAATCCAATGAACCAAATTCTCGTGCCAAAATTTTAGCTGTTGCTTCGCCAATTTCTGGGATACCCAATGCAAATAAAAGTCTGTTCAACTCTATGGTTGAACGGCCTTGTATTGCCGCATCCAAATTGGAAACTGATTTTTCCCCATAGCCTTCCATTACACGTAATTTATCACCATGTAATTCTATTAATCGCCAAATATCCGCGGGGGATTTTATCCACCCCAGTTCCACAAATTTTTCAATTTGTTTTGTTCCCAATCCTTCGATATCAAATCCCTGGCGTGATACAAAATGTTCCAGCTCTTTTGCAACTTGTGCCGGACACGATAAAGAATTTACACATCTGCGTGCGACCTTGTCCGCTTCTTGGACAACCGCGCCGCCGCATACTGGACATACGGCTGGGAATATAAATGGTTGGCTGTTTTTTGCATGCTCGATAACTTCTACTACCTGTGGGATTACATCACCCGCACGTTGAACAATTACTTTGTCACCAACACGAAAATCTTTACGCAGGATTTCATCCGCGTTATGCAGCGTAGCGCGCGACACCAAAACACCACCAATGTTTATTGGTTCCAGTTCCGCAACAGGGGTTAAAACACCCGTACGTCCAACCTGGATTGTAATATCACGTAAAATAGTAACCCCGCGCGCAGCTGGGAATTTATACGCAACTTCCCAACGCGGAGAATTTGCGGTTGACCCAAGTTTTTCCTGGGTTTTAATATCGTTTATTTTTATTACCAAACCATCAATATCAAATGGAATATCTGGGCGAACCTGCATTATATGTTTATAGTGAACATAAATTTCGTCAGGGCTAGTTACAAGCGAACACCACTGACGCGTTGTCTTAAACCCCCATTTTTCTACGCGATCGAAAAATTCGCTTTGTGTATTCCAATCTTTATCATCTGCCCCGCCCCAAGTATAAGCAAACGCACGCAAACGACGCCGCGCCGTGACGGACGGATCCAATTGACGCAAAGACCCCGCTGCCGCATTACGCGGATTTGCGAAAACTTTTGTGCCGTTTGTTGTCGCTTCTTCGTTCAGACGGAAAAAGTCAGCGCGCGACAAATAAACTTCGCCGCGAATTTCAATATCTTTATCAAATGGGATTTTTTGCGGTATGTCAGAAATTGTTTTTATGTTTTCTGTAATGTCTTCGCCAACCGTTCCATTGCCGCGCGTCAACGCACGCACCAGCGCGCCATTTTCATATCGTGCGGAATAAGACAAACCATCTACTTTGGGTTCGATAAAAACTTCGCCCGGATTTTTTTTGAACCAATCTGCCACTTCGTCTTCTGTAAAAACATCACTGATGGACAGCATTGGAATAATATGAGGATAATTTTTAAATTCCTTGCTGGGCGCCGCGCCAACGCTTTGCGTTATGCTGACACCATTTTCAACCAATTCTGGAAACTGCACCTCTAAATCTTTGGCACGATGCTTTGCCGCGTCATAGGTCGCGTCATCGACAATCGGCGCATCATTTTGATGATACGCCGTGTCCCATTCACGCAGTTTTTTTATCAGCGAGTCATATTCAGTCTTTGTAAAAAGATCTATTTTTTTATTCAGCGTTCAGACCCTTTATCAAAACATCTTTTAGATCGTTTGGTATCATACCCGTGCTGGAATAACCACAATCAACATGATGGATTTCGCCGGTTACCCCGCTGGACAGGTCGCTAAAGAAATAAGCAGCTGCACCCGCAACATCTTCCATTGTCATATTTCTGCGCAATGGTGTCATTTTAGCATTCAAATCCAAGATTGATGAAAATCCGCCAACCCCGCTGGACGCCAATGTTCTGATTGGTCCTGCAGAAATCGCATTGACGCGAATCCCGTCCATACCCAAATCAGATGCTAAATAACGAACCGATGAATCCAATGCGCTTTTTGCAACACCCATAACATTGTAATTTGGAACAGATTTTTCCCCACCCAAATATGTTAATGTCACAATAGAGCCACCATTTTTCATCAATGCACTTGCACGTCTGGTCAATTCAACCAATGAATACGCAGAAATATCCATAGTATTCTTGAAATTTTCACGGGTGGTATCTGCATAACGACCAATCAATTCGTCTTTGTTAGAAAAAGCAATAGCATGCAACATACCATCCAAATGGCCCCATTCTTTTTCAATTTTGGCGAACAAAGCGTCCATTTGTTCATCTTTTTGAACGTCGCATGGCATAACAAATTTGTCTGCACCAAGAGATTCAGCCAGTGGACGTACGCGCTTTTCCATGCGTTCATGACCAAATGGCATTGCGATTTCAGCACCCATTTCGTGAGCTTTCTTGGCAATTCCCCACGCCATTGACATATCGTTGGCAACGCCACATATTAAAATTTTCTTGCCCTTTAAAAGTTCCATAATTTCTTCCTTTGTTTATATTTATTGGACGAAGTGATTCTAGCATTTGGGATAAAATGATGCAACTTATTAAAAAAACGCTTGAAATGGGAAAAAAAATGATATAAACTTGACGGGCTTTGGGATTGTAGCTCAGTTGGTAGAGCAAATGACTTTTAATCATTGGGTCCAGGGTTCGAATCCCTGCAATCCCACCACTCTTTTTTCTGACAGAATATAAGGTGGTGCCGTTTAAGTTCATTCGGGCATAGTTCAGTCGGTAGAACAACGGACTGTTAATCCGTATGTCGCTGGTTCGAGTCCAGCTGCCCGAGCCAAGTTAAACGATTGGTTAAATTTACCAGCGCATCAAATGGTTTTCTTAAGGAATACTGCACCTTTCCGTCTTTAAGAGTGCAGTTAGAAAGTAATAGATTAATTATTTCCCGTTTTTGTGAAACTTCCGAACTCTCAAATAATTGCCCAGCATGCGAGCTTAATACCATCAAGGATTCTAGGGTTATACCAAAGCTTTTATCTGCGCTGGTATGAGCGTCTATCTGTTTCTGTATATTATAATTAGATTCGTCTATTTCATTTAGCTTTTTGTCGTATTCATCCTTTGTAATACTATTATCAAGCAATAAATCCAATAATCGGGACTTCTTTTCAATATTACGCGTATAACTGGCTTGCAATCCAGTAAGTGTGCTCTGAACATATTCGCTTTCCGCTTTTAAGCTATCCCTCAAGCAGTTTCTAATTTCTTTTAGCACATCATCCGGTACCGACAGTTTATCAAATATTTCATTGCGTATTTGCTCAATTATAACATTCTCATTTACTGCTTTCTGTGTACAATTACCTTTATAATGTGAACAAGACAAATAAGTATACGATTTGCCGTTTGGCTTAATCTTTGTATCACTACTTATAGTGCATCCACAATCAGCACATTTTATAAGCCCACGAAATATAAAGAGCTTTTCTGAATACTTCTGTTTATTAGTAGCCTTTCCATTCAATATTGCCTGACATTTATCAAACATTGGTTTATCTATCAAAGGCTCGTATGTATGCGGATATAATTTGCCCTTTACGCACATAACACCATAATAAAAAGGATTTTTTAGTATCGCATGTATGGATGATTTGGTTAGAAATCTACCCGATTGTACTCCAGTTAAATGAATTTCTTTACAAACCTGAGTCATATCGCCCAGTGTATGTAAACCAGTAGTGTATAATTCAAACAATTTCTTTACTTTATATGCTCTATCTGGGTCAATTATGATAATAGCCTTATTACTATCATTACGCTTGTTTAAATAGCCTATAGGCGCACGATGTTGCCACATACCTTGATTGATATTATAAGCCATACTACGCTTTACATTATCACGCAGATTACCAACATAAGATTTTGCCATCATAACGCCAAAATCCCAGCGCATCAGGTCAGCACTAGATGATTCTTGGTTTAATACGAGATTTTCACGAATAAAATGAAGCTCTATCTGGTCATGCTTTCTTAATTCGTCTAATTCTATGGATTCTTTGAAACTGCGCTGGATTCTATCAATTGTATCCGCAACTATAACTATCTTTTCATTTTGAGATTTAACAAAGCTTAACATCTCAATGAATTTCTTTCTATCGCCCCTTGTCGAGCTTTCTGTTATTTGAAAGATTTTCAGCAAGTTTAATCCCGTGCGCTGGATATATTTTTTCATATTATCCAACTGAGCATCAATGGACATTCCGTTTTCTTGTTCCCTTGATGATACCCTTGCTAGAATTACAGCTTTCATTTTTA
>JBAYXF010000022.1:0-7314 GCA_041673665.1 Alphaproteobacteria bacterium
TTGCAGCTGGCTTTTTAGCAACTGGTTTTTTAGCAGCAACTTTTTTTACAGCTTTTTTAACCGTTTTTTTAGCAGCTGGTTTTTTAGCAACTGGTTTTTTAGCGGCTGGTTTTGCAGCGGCTTTTTTCGTTGCTGGCTTCAAGAATGAAAATGCCATTCTTCTCTCCTTCATTTTTTGTTTTTGTAGAACAAAAGTTTTTGTTCTTAATTATATTTTATCTGAAACAAAAAAATTAGTAAAGCGAAAAGAAAAAAGTAATCAAAAACTTACGAGTACAATTTTTTAAAACCAGTTTCTATTTTACGAATATATTCTGGGTCATGATCGCGCCAATATTTTGGATCTTGCATCATGCGTCGTAACTCAGTATCAGATAATTTTTCGTTTGTATTATTTCCGGTCGCAACATTTGGTTCCATTGATTGCATCATTTTATAAATGCTTTGAATTCCTTGGGGTGTAGAACATAAAGATTCAAATGCTTCTGATGGTAAAAATTTTTCACCAAATGCATTAATTGCTATTAATGCGTCTCTCATTTTATCTGGCCCGCCGAAAAAGTTTTTCAGTTCCGCCATTGATTCAGATTCGTGTCTTAAACTGAATATTTCTGATAGAGCAGGGGATAAGAATTCTTCTGCTATGGAATAAATTTTTTCAACTTGTTTTGGTGTAAGACCCACATCAAAAAATTTTTCACGAATCGTTTTATCATCAAATAATGGGTTTAATGGATATTCTTCTGCATTTTTTGGAACGCCGATAGCATACATAAACTTTTCACGGGTTGCGTTATCAGAATCTTCTGTTGGTACTGAAATCATTGTTCCAATTTTTTTTTCCAGCTCCGAATATGATTTCATCAAAGCTTCGCTGTTAAGTGTTCCATCATTATTTTGAAATTTTTCTGGAATTTGCATTCTTTTTCCTTTCGTTTGATTTGCGCAGGAAAAATATCCCCGCAAAAGTAAAAATAGAGTTCATTGTATTAAAAACATTTTCATCACCAATCAAATAAGCGGCGATAGCAGATAAAATTCCAATACCAGAAATTATATAGGTTCGTTGGCCTTTATAAAATCCGCCGGATACTAGTTTAGAAATTTTCATATTTAATCCTTGTAAAACATTAAACCATCAACCTCGGCAATATTGCCACGGGCAATGGACCATTCTGGGCTGCAATCTTCGCGATGAAATCTGGTTGCTCCGTGAACATTGTCGGGCAATTGCCCATTAACCATTCGTTTTGTTGTGCGTAAGCACATTTGAAATTTTGGATCACTTTCTGCAATAAGCAAATCACTGTGCCTGGAAGAGTTTTTGTTTAAACATTCAAAGACAGATTCGTCGTTTGCGATGGAATTTAATGGTCGCAAAGAGTTTTTGCACAAATTTGCAATCAATTGCCCCTAATGATTCAACAGACATTAAACTGGATGCCCTTGTTTCGGCATAAATGACTTTGGCCAGTTTTATTAAAGTTGTTTTGGTATCGTCATAATTTTCATTTTTAATCAGGGTTAATTGCATCAGATAATCCTTTTTATAAAAAAACCGCACAAAATGTGCGGGCGAATAAAAAAAGTGCATCACAGATGCACAAATTAAAATTGAAAATAAAAAAACGCGCCCAACGCGCGATAAATCTTTTTCAACGAATACGAGTATATCACAAAATCACATTAAAAGCAATGGAAAAATTTTTAAACACTGATTTCATCACCATAAATCATTACATATTCATTACCACAGCGTAATATTAATGCGCCATCATCATTCAATCCACATAAAATTGCATCGCGTCCGCGATAAGTTATGGTTTTGTTTAAATTTGCGGCCAATTCCAACCATCTGTTTTTTATAGAAGTAAAATTACGGGTGGTCCAAATATCCATTTGTTTAATAAGTGCTGATAATAATTCGTCCCTGGAAATCTTTGGTGCGAAATCTGCAACCTTGGTTGTTTCATAAAAACGTACATTTGGATTAGATTTTATATTTATTCCGATACCAACAACTACAAAATCTTTGGCGTATTCAATAAGGGTTCCGCTGATTTTTTTGCCATCTATTAAAATATCATTTGGCCATTTAATAGTTGGCATGATGCCAAATGAAATCAAAGTTTCCGCAATGGCTACCGCAACAGAATAAGAAAGTTTTGGATCGCGTTTTTCAGTTTCATAAATAAAACTGACATAAAGATTACCGGGTTTAGAAACCCAAGTTCGACGATATCTGCCATGTCCCGCTGTTTGGGAATTCGCTAAAATAATTGTGCGGTCAGATACTTTCCCACTGCGAATTAAATTTTGAGCATAGGTTTGAGTGCTGGAAAGCTTATCAAAAGAAATTAATTTATAATTTATATTTGCCCCCATTATTTTTTATAAAATCTTTTCCAAAAATTTTTCGCAATTGATAAATTGCTGTGCCCACGGCATTTGTTGCAGCGCCCGGGGCATAACCCAATTGTTGCTGTAATGTTGAAACATCAGCACCATTTTTTCCGTGTTTATGCAATGTCATAATAATCTTTTTTTGTGCACCGGATAATGAAACAGTGCCACAAATTTTTTTAATGGTCCCAGCTTCGTGGATATCGGCCAAATGTAAAATTTCTGCATTTAATTCAGCAGGCGAAATTTTTTTATTAGGTTTAAAAATAACATCGGCGATATCGCGTGGTGAAAATTGGGCGCCCAAGTCGATTAAAATTCCGCGCCAAATTTTATCCTCTGTCCAAAATGTAATTCCATTAAACATTATTTAATTATAGAACAAAAAGTATATGTCGCAATAAAAAATCGCCCAGATGGGCGATTTTTATTTTTTTCCATATCTAACGGCTGCTTGGGCAGCGGCCAATTTTGCGATTGGCACACGGAATGGGCTGCATGAAACATAGTCCAAACCAGCTTTGTGGAAAAATTCCACAGATTCTGGATCGCCACCATGTTCACCGCAAACACCCAGATGGATGTCATGTCCCTTGACCTCGCGCGCCATTTTGACCGCGCCAGCAACCAATTGCCCGACACCTGCTTGATCAATGCTGGCAAATGGATCGGCAACATGAACGCCGCGGGCACGATATTCTTCCAAAATTGCACCAGTATCATCGCGCGACATCCCCAGTGTTGTCTGGGTTAAATCGTTCGTTCCAAATCCAAAGAATTCAGCACTGTTCGCAATTTCATTTGCCAATAATGCGGCGCGTGGCAATTCAATCATACAACCAACTTTGTATTCAACTTTATCGCCAGTTTCAGCAAAAATCTGTGCGGCGGTTGAATCAATAATTGCCTTTACAATGTCTTGTTCTTTTTTAGAACCAATCAAAGGAACTTCGATTTCAGGCATAACTTTAATACCAGATTTTGTGCACTCAATTGCTGCTCCCAAAATAGCCCTGGTTTGCATTTCGCAAATTTCAGGATAAGTAATTGCCAATCTGCAACCACGATGTCCCAACATTGGATTTTGTTCATGTAAAGCTGCCGCACGTTCTTTTACAAACGCAGCAGATTTTCCAATATGGTCGGCCAACAACTTGATGTCTTCTTCGGTATGAGGCAAGAATTCATGCAGTGGTGGATCAATCAGACGAATAACAACTGGCAATCCATCCATAATTTTGAACAATTCAACAAAGTCTGCACGTTGATAAGGCAGCAATTTGTTCAAAGCATCACGGCGACCATCAGTATTCTCCGCTAAAATCATTTCGCGCATATCCATAATTCTGGCAGGATCAAAGAACATGTGTTCCGTACGTGCCAGACCGATTCCTTGGGCGCCAAATTCACGTGCTTGTTTTGCATCACGTGGGGTTTCAGCGTTCGCGCGAACTTCCATTGTTTTGATTGAATCAACCCATTCCATCAATGTGCCAAAGTTTCCAGTCATTTCCACAGAAACAGTTGGAACCTGACCCATGATGATTTCACCCTTGGCGCCATCAATTGATAACCAATCACCTTCGTTGATTACAACACCGTTCGTTGTTTTTAATGTTTTTGCAGCATAGTCAATTTTGATATCGCTGCTTCCTGAAACGCATGGGGTTCCCATTCCGCGAGCAACGACCGCTGCGTGCGAAGTCATACCACCGCGTGCAGTGATAATACCCTGGGCCGCATCCATTCCGGCAATGTCTTCGGGTGATGTTTCAATACGAACCAAAAGAACTTTTTCACCACGTCCAGCCCATTCAACAGCATCGTCAGCATTAAATACTGCGCGGCCAACGGCTGCACCTGGGGATGCTGGCAATCCAGTTGCGATAACATTTTTTTCTGCTCTTGGATCCAGCATTGGATGTAACAAGTGATTTAATTGATCTGCTTCGACGCGTAAAATCGCTCCTTCTTTATTTAATAACCCTTCTTCTTCCATTTCAACGGCCATACGAACAGCAGCGGCTGCAGTGCGTTTTCCGTTACGGGTTTGCAACATCCATAATTTTCCATGCTCGATTGTAAATTCCATATCTTGCATGTCTTTGTAATGTTGTTCCAGTTTATTGCGAACATCAACCAATTCAGCATATACAGATGGCATTGCTTCTTCTAGTGAAATGCGTCCACTGTTATCTTTTGTTAATGGTTGTGGTGTGCGAATTCCAGCAACAACGTCTTCGCCCTGGGCATTAATCAAGTATTCCCCATAAAAGATATTTTCCCCGGTTGCTGGGTCGCGTGAAAAACAAACGCCAGTTGCGCAATCGTCCCCAGCATTTCCAAATACCATCGCTTGGACATTGACTGCGGTTCCCCAATCACCAGGGATATTATTTAATTTACGATAAGTGATTGCTTTTTTTGACATCCAAGAACCGAATACAGCGCCAATACCAGCTTTTAATTGAGTCCATGGATCTTGTGGGAACTCTTTGCCGATTTTTTTACCGATCGCTTTGAATTCTTCAACCAGTTCTTTTAAATCTGTGGCGGTCAATTCGTTATCAAATTTGTATCCCTTGGATTCTTTCATGTGTTCCAAAGCATGTTCAAATAAATTGATATCAGCGCCCAAAACAACATCAGAAAACATCATGATAAAACGGCGATAGGAATCATAAGCAAAACGTTCATCATTTGATGCAGCGGCCAATGCTTGAACCGTGTCATCATTTAATCCCAAGTTTAAAACAGTATCCATCATCCCCGGCATAGAAACGCGGGCACCACTGCGAACAGATACCAACAAAGGGTTAGTTTTGTCGGCGAACTTTTTCCCCATAACTGTTTCGATATGTTCAACACCTGCGCGAACCTGGTCATCTAAATCGCTGGGATAAGAATTGTTATTTTCATAGTAATAAGTGCAAACTTCGGTGGTAACTGAAAATCCCGCAGGCACCGGCAGACCAATTAAATTCATTTCAGCCAGATTAGCGCCCTTGCCACCCAATAAGTTTTTGTCTTTTGCGGTCCCTTCGGCCGCACCATTTCCAAATTTATAAACCCATTTAGCCATAAAGTTTCTCCTTTTTCAGCCAGGGAAATATAGCCAAATGGGAACATAAACGCAAGAAAAAACCGCGAAAACGCGGTTTTACTTTTCGACAACTACTATTGCGGCGGAATAGTCGCCCTGGTCAGTAATTGAAACATAAATTTGTGCATCTGGCCCTGCGACTTCTTTCAGTTTAGCTTTGGCGCCGCCAGCCAATAATAATTCTGGTTTGCCAGCATCATCGTGATTTACCGATACATCTGAAAAATTGATTTCATCACAGAATCCGCAACCCAATGCTTTTAAAAAAGCCTCGCGTGCGGCCCAAAAGTTAGCCAAGTGACGTTCACTGTTTGCAGAATCTTCTTCGGCAAACTCTAATTCTTTTTTTGTAAATACACGTGATTTTTTAAATGATGACCAATCCAAGAAACGATCGCATTCAACCAAGTCTAAACCAATACCAATAATCATAATAAAAGCTCCGATTTATTATGATGCAAACTTATGCAAAAAAATCCGATTCGTGCAAGAAGTTTTTTAACTTGCTTTTACATCATTGAATAATATAATCAAACGTGCGCTTTTGTTGGCGCAGCGTCGGGGTGTAGCTCAGCCTGGTAGAGTACTTGCATGGGGTGCAAGGGGTCGCAAGTTCGATTCTTGTCACCCCGACCAGAATAAGTCATTGTTTTTACTTAATTTTTTAATAGAAAACAAATAAAAAATCTCAATCGAAAGATTGGGATTTTTTAGTGCTTTTTAAACCGATTTTCAGGGGCAAAATTTGCGTTTTGTGGGGGTGAAATTTTCAGTGGCGATAGATTATGTTTTTTTGATAACATGACATGACAAGGCGAAGGTGTTGGAATTGTGGCTCATTTACAGTCGACCAGAATAAATAAAATACCGCGATTTGGCGGTATTTTTTATTTTCTGCCCGCAATCCGCGAGCTGTAAACGGGCTGTGACTCTGGTATGTATGAAATATGGGGCGTTTTATCGCAATTTTCATCACTTTACATATCTGCCCCATTTTCCCGAGTCACTAACTATATTAATATAATGCAGCAAAATCGGAAAAAATTGCACAATAAATTGAGTGTGGTAAATGTTTAAACGTTCTCAATTTGACACTTTTTTAACATCATAATTTTTTGTTCTGTTGTTAAATGATTTTTGGGATCTAATTTGTTTTTTGCACGAATGTATTTTGCAGCCTTGTCATTTACATTTTTAGATAAATCGGCGGCATAATTTTTTTCCCAATCTAGGTCATATTCGATACCGTATGCTAATTGTGCAATTATTTTAACTTTTTGGTGAAATACACGATCTGACTTAGAGGCATTTTTAAATCTTTCTGTATTTGCAGGACTTATAGATTCAAGATTGTCTTTATTTGTTGCGTATCCAATATCCGTCAAAACGTTAGCCCATAATTTTTTGTCATTATTCGTTATGGTTTTTAACTCAGTAACAAATTGTGCGAATTCACCAAGTGATAAATTTTTTAATACATTATTAAACATTCCTGGAAAATATGTTTTGTTTTTTTGGAAATAATTTAATAGTTCTTCTTTTGGATAGTCTTTCATTTTTTGTTCCTTTGATTAAAATCATCTAACATCATCAATATGATGATCATATCATATATTTATTGGATTGTAAATTAAAAATGCGAATGCAACGATACGGATAATTAATTATAAAATCCCTTTCCCTGTTCTTCAAACCTTTCATATTTACTGCCGAGGGTGAATAATTTTTGCAGTGTCATTCCTGATGGGATTTTGCCGTCCATAATATCGTTAATAATCCTTGGCGACAGGTATGCCAGGTTCAGGTAT
>JBAYXF010000023.1:0-6958 GCA_041673665.1 Alphaproteobacteria bacterium
ATTCTTTCCGGTACCATAATCAACGAACGCGGCCTGCAAGGACGGCTCAACGCGTATTACTTTTGCCAGATAAATATTGCCTTTGATTTGTGGTTTAGTCGTTGTTTCTACATCAAAATCAGAAACCCGATTGTTTGCTGGATCCACAACCACAACCCGCGTTTCTTCCGGGTGGGCCGCATCCACGTATATTTTCTTGCTCATTTATAAATCCTTTTTCATTTGAAGCAAACATAAATATGGTTCCAACCTGTCCCCATGGGCCTGTGGCCATTCCAGGGGAGCGCATAAACAAAACAACACAAAGCGCGATGCAAATCGAAAAAATTAGAGTTAAAAATAACACCAATTCACCCATTTTTAAGTTACAGCATGGATGCTATCACGGAATTTTATAACTGGCAAGAAATTTATTTTTTTCGCGAAATACGGGGCATTTTAGGACGCGGCAATTTTTGTGCCAAAGCAGCCGCTTCGGCCAACCATCTTTTCATACGCGCACGCAGCCAATTTTCATAAATAACGAATAATCCACCTGCCCCAATCAATGGCAAAACATAATAAATTATTCTGTATGCCAATAATGCACCAAAAATGCTGGCGCGATCTACATCCCCTGATAATGCCAATAAAAATATACTTTCAAATACACCAATACCACCAGGAACCTGACTGAATACCCCCGCTACTTGGGCAATTACAAACAAACCTATGAAAGTAGCAATTGGAATTTGAACAAATGGGATCAGGCAAAAATAAAGAACCATCCCCGCCAACGATGTATCTAAAACACCCAAAAATACTTGGAAAACAGCCGCTTTAGTGGTTGGAATTTGAAAAGATAATTCGCCTATTTTTATTTTTTTATTACGAAACAGTTGAGTCATTGAAAAATATGCCCCCAATGCCGCTACACAAAAAATAAATAATCCATAAATACCAATGTTGGCACCAACCGAATTAGCAAACAATGAATGTGGAACTAAAAAATACCCAAGAACAACGATTGCTGCACAGCCCAGGAAATAAGTAAACCCATTATAGGTCAGCATTTTTACTATATCACCCGCACGAATGCGCCATCTGGTATAAAGTCTGTACCGAATCGCACCACCTGACACAACGGCATGTCCAGCATTATTGGATATAGCAAATCCCAACATGCCGGCCAACATCCATTTCCACCAACTGACCATTTTTCCAATATATCGCAAAGCCAGATAGTCATAAAAGCTGAGGGCAATATAACCCGCCAAGCAAGCTATAGAAGCCCAAACCAAATTTATAAAAGGAATTTGTACTAATGCATGTGCAATTTCAGACAAAGAATAATTGCGTAACTGCCAATAAAGCATTCCTATTGCAATAATAAAAAAGAAAATCCCAGCCCATGAAATAATCTTTTTAATTAATCGTTTAAATTTTACTGACAACTTCTATCCTTTTTTACAGGCAAAGATAATACATCTTGTATAATAAAAAAGCAATTGCAATTTACTCTTTCTAATCTATACTGAACAAAAATAATAAAAAGGAAATGCTATGCGACCAAGTATGCGGAAAAACGACCAAATTCGTCCAGTATCAATTGAAACAAATATTAACAAATGGGCCGAAGGTTCGTGTCTAATTAAAATTGGTGGGACTCATGTTATTTGCACCGCATCCGTGGATTTCAATCAACCCCTGTGGAAACGTCAGCAAAATAAAACCGGCGGTTGGATTACGGCAGAATACAATATGTTACCTCGCGCCGTAGAAGTCCGCAAAGGACGCAAACAACAACTAGAAGATCATCGTAATGCAGAAATTACCAGATTAATTGGTCGCGCATTTCGCAGTGTATGTGATTTGGAGAAATTGGGGAAACATACAATCACCATTGATTGTGATGTTATCCAGGCCGATGGAGGAACACGTTGCGCATCAATCACTGGGGGATTTGTCGCACTAATGCAAGCGATGCGCTGGCTTATTGATCGGGGCCGTATAAACGAAAATCCGATTTCAGATTTTGTTGCTGCGGTCAGCGCGGGCGCACGTGGCGGGGAATTGATTTTGGATCTAGATTACGAAGAAGATTCAACCGCGGACCTGGATGCAAATTTTGTTGTCAGTAGTAATGGAAAATTTATAGAGGTCCAGGCAACCGGCGAAGAACATCCATTTGACGCCGATAAAATGTCAGACTTAATGAAACTGGCAGCAAGCGGTTGCGAAAAATTAATAGATTTACAAAAACAAGTATTGGAATAAAAAAAACGCGGTTTTAAAACCGCGTTTTTATTTTATTCTTTTATTCGCCAATGTCTCAACATATTTACTACGTGCCTCTCTGGCACACAATCTGCAATGATTTTTATCAGAATTTGCCAACAAAAATAATAAAATATAAATTTGATCCATTGAACCCTTTAACGTATTTCCCGATGACCATTTAAGCCAACCAGTATGTGTTCCATCTTTATATTCTATTAAGCATGCCGTATCTGTATTTAATTCTTTGTTACCTAAATCCTGGTTTGGAATCCACCCATTTGTAAATTTATAAAATCCATATTCTGATGCATTCATACAAGATACCAAAGCAACACGCTTTATTGCTTTGCCACCTTCGGCAATATTTTTTCTGCTAAATAGTTTCAAGCAATTTGCCTGTAAATCTGGAGATATCAGTTCATTGGTTAAATACCCAGTTTTATTATTTAATACATAATTTCCAGATGAAGTTATTTCAAAATTAAACAATGGATAATTTTGTTGCCAATTCACAGGCAAACCACCCGGTAATTTTTTTCCGGGAAATAATTTTATTTTTTTAAATCCTTTTAACCGTATCATTTATAATTCTTTTTGGTATCGCGAGCCTATAACAATATACCTAACAACTCTATTTGTCAACACTAAAAGTTTATAAAAAAAAATATAAAAAATGCGGCAAACGCCGCATTTTTTAAGTTTCATGATATTTACATCATTCCAGGCATACCACCACCCATTGGTGGCATTGGTTGTTTTTCTTCGGGGATTTCGGACAACACCGCACCAGTTGTCAAAACCGCACCCGCAACAGACGCCGCAGATTGCAAAGCAATCTTTACAACTTTGGCCGGATCAATAATTCCCATTTTCAGCATATCTCCGTATTCGCCAGTTTGTGCATTGTATCCATGATTATAATCTTTGGATGACAATACCCGGTCAGCAATAACTTCGCCGGAAATGCCTGCATTATCAGAAATCTGAATCATTGGGGCGGACAAAGCCGCAGAAACAACAGCAACACCAGCAACCTGGTCTGTATTCATATTTGCGACAAATTTTTCACCCAATGCAGATTTTGCACGCGCGAGCGCAACGCCACCACCGGGGACGATACCCTCGGCCACGGCTGCGCGGGTCGCAGACAGCGCGTCATCAACGCGATCTTTTTTCTCTTTTACCTCTACCTCGGTCATGCCGCCAACCTTGATAACGGCAACGCCGCCAACCAATCTGGCCAAACGTTCACTGAACTTTTCACGATCGTATTCAGATGTAGTTTCTTCTAAAGATTTACGGATTTCATCAGCGCGTGCTTTGATTTCTTTTTTATCCCCTGCTCCATCAACAATCAAAGTTGTATCTTTGGAAACAACGATTCGTTTTGCACTGCCCAAAACCGCAGTGGTTATATTTTCAAACGACATTCCCAAATCATCAGAAATAACCTGGGCACCGGTTAACACAGCAATGTCTTTTAACATTTCTTTTCTGCGATCGCCAAAGCCTGGGGCCTTGACCGCGCAAACTTTTAATCCACCGCGCAAGCGATTTAAAATCAAAGTTGCCAATGCTTCAGATTCAACGTCGTCCGCAATAATCAATAAAGGTTTGCCGCTTTGCGCCACTGGTTCCAAAATAGGAAGCAATGCTTGCAATCCTGTAATTTTCTTTTCAGAAACCAAGATTTGTGCGCCATCTAATTCTGCCAACATTTTTTCGCTGTTGGTTACAAAGTATGGGGATAAAAATCCGTGGTCAAATTGCATTCCTTCGACCACATCAATTGTGGTTTCCAGACCTTTGGCTTCTTCAACCGTTATCACGCCTTCTTTGCCAACGCGTTCCATTGCGTCTGCGATTTGATGTCCCAGCTCTTCGTCGCCATTCGCAGAAATAGTTGCAACCTGGGCAATTTCTTTGCTGTCTTTGACGGGTTTGGCATTCTTTTCAATATCCGTAACAACGGCCGCAACCGCAGCATCAATACCACGTTTAACATCCATTGGGTTTGATCCAGTCGCAACAATTTTGCGACCTTCTTTAATAATTTTTTGCGCCAAAAGTGTTGCAGTGGTTGTACCATCCCCTGCTTTGTCACCTGCTTTCTTGGCGGCTTCTTGAACCAGTTTTGCTCCGATGTTTTCCTGGGGGTCTTTTAATGAGACTTCTTTTGCAACTGATACGCCATCTTTGGTTGCAACAGGTGCACCATAAGATTTTTCAATTACAACCGTGCGCCCCTTTGGCCCCATAGTAATCTTTACAGCGTTAGCCAATTTATCGACACCCATAACTAATTTATCAGTATCAAAATTTATTTCTTTTGCCATTTTTTACTCCTCTTATAAAATTCCCAAAATATCTGTTTCTTTGATTAAAACATAATCTTTGCCATCCAGCTTTACTTCATTAGCAGTTGACGCCCATTTGGCAAATAAAACAACATCATTTGGTTTTACACTCATTGGGATTTTTTCATCTCCGTCATACGCACCTGGCCCAACGGCAATTACCTTGCCGCGACTGGGTTTTTCTTTTGCGTTGTCTGGGATTATAATGCCGAACGCAGTTTTATTATCTTCTTCCATACGTTCCAGCAAAACGAAATTGTGTAAAGGTTTCAGCATTTAATATCTCCTTTTTGCTACCACGAAGGCAATATAGTTTATTATCCAGCAATTTCAAGTGCCAAATTTATGGTTTTAATTGAAAAGTTTTATAATGTTTGATAATTTTAAATAAAAAGGACGACCACCATGTATGATAAAAATAATATTTTCGCAAAAATTATTCGCGGGGAAATTCCAATTGGCGATAATAAAATTTACGAGAATGAATATGCAATTTCTTTCTATGATATAAATCCACAATCAGATATTCACGCGCTGGTTATCCCAAAGGGCGAATATGAAAATATTTTGGATTTCATAACAAATGCGCCAGACGCGGAACAAAAGGGCTTTTGGTCGGCTTTTGATGAAACCACAAAAATTCTTGAACTGACCGACAATTTTAATATCTGGGCAAATACTGGAACAGATGCACCCTTTATAAAACAAACTGTTATGCATTTTCATTTACATTTGGTTGCTGGTAACAGAAAATGTAATCTGGCAGATTTAATGGCTGGATAATTATGATTTATAAAATCCGCGTTGTTCCAAAAGCAAAAATATCCAAGATCACCCCAGGTGATCCGATAAAGGTTTATACGACTTCTGTTCCCGCAGATGGCAAGGCCAACGAATCGGTTATAAAACTTTTGTCTGACTATTTTGGAATTGCGAAATCAAAAATTAAAATCATTCGTGGTGAAACCAGTCGCGATAAAATTATAGAAATCCCAGATTAAAGTTGGTAATGAATAATATTATTAGCAGGGCTGCCCAAATCCGGTAAAGTAAAACATCCATTACTATCACAAAACAAAGTTCCACCTGTCCCAGCTGTAATATAACATGCGGTTATAACAGTAGAATTTATTGCACTGGTCGTATGCCCCGGGGGACACGCAGTTGGGGACGTAGCACCAGCAGGACAATAAGATCCAATTGGGCAATCCTCACAAGTATTTGTTCCAATATTTACCCATTGCCCTGCACTGCATGCAATCCATTTTGCATACAGAGTTATATCCCCAGCTGGTGTTCCCGAAGAATTATTGAACGTAGTCGAACCACTTGCATAATCATCTCCCAAGCCATCATTTTCAGTATTCCAATTTGTAGAATCCAAAACATGCCCTGAGCGTGTCATTGGTGGAACCGCGGCCAATTCACAATTCAAATTTTTTGTACAAGTACTTGCCTCTGGCAAAACATTGGGAGACGTTATTGTTCCACCATTTCCATCATAACTAACCGTATAATTCCATTTTGGATAAACCAGGGAATAAATTGCATCATCACAAGTTGTAGTAGCGCTGGGGGAATAAGCAAACAATGTGCCAGCATTATCTTGATACCACGAAGTGTCGCCCGCAGAAAATCCGGACGACTCTGCAGGAGGGAAAGTAGTCGGGAGAGCTAAAACTCCATTATGATAACAAGTTTGTGTAGCATATGTAGTTGATGGAGTATGGTTATCTTGAAAATCAATTGTCTTTTTCCATCTGGCATAAATAGTTACAGAAGAAGAAAAGTCCCAGCTGGTTCCATAATCAGTATCACCAGCAACCCCAGCTGCACCAGAACCATCATCAGCAGAATCCCAACCATCAAAAGAATATGGTACTGTATTAGATGGCGGAGTCAATCCAGACCCAGGTAATGCACAAGGGGTTCCAGCCGTACATGTACATGTATTCCCAGGATAAGGACAATTTGCTGTTGGTGTGAAATCTGTGTCACCATCATTATTAAAATCCAAAGTAATCGTATACACATTAGCCGTCCATTTTGCATAAAATGTTTTATTCCCGGTACTGCCTGTTGGTATTGTTGGTATTGAACTACCTATAAATCCAGAGTTATCATACCACCCACCAAAAGTATATCCGGACCTGGTTGGAATTGGCAAAGTTATTGTTGTAGTGGTTATATCATAAGCTGTTGGTGTACACGTCCCGCCAGGACAAGTTCCGGTATTAGGATAATAAGTAATCGTATATGTTATGGCGGTCCATTTTGCATAAAATGTTTTATTCCCGGTACTGCCTGTTGGTATTGTTGTTATTGAACTACCTATAAATCCA
>JBAYXF010000024.1:0-5994 GCA_041673665.1 Alphaproteobacteria bacterium
CTTTCTGCGCCCTTTATAAAACCTAGCTTTTGTGATTCATAAGTTCCGGAAATTACCGGATCATATTCCAATAATTGTTCATCAGTAACTTTCCCACTAAATGCCTTTACACCAAAATTCCATGCATCACTGCCAAAACGTACACTTGATGATACTGCGTCAGATGCCAATGATAAAATAGGATTAGAACCATCACCACGCAAAACAACATTATCCGCATCATTCAAATGATGTTTATATTCAGCATTAAGTTTCCAATCACCTGATTCATATCCGAATGACATTTCATCCAGTCCATTCATATTAGTAGTTCTGTTGGATTCTGAAAATTTCATACGTGTTGAAAAACCATTCATTGTTTGTTCAACACTATTATTTTTTTCTGTTGAAAAATCACCCAAAACATCGGTCAAGAAAATCCCGCGATGACCACTGGATAATCCAAAATCACTTTCAAAAACTCGGGGTAAAGTTAAGCTGCCATCCGCCGATTCCAATGTATCCCACACAGGCAATGATAATGAAGCACTGCGCGAACCAAATGCCCCAGACAAAGAGAATACAGTTGAATAAAATGCATTAACACTGGCCGAACGCCATTGTGCACCAACCGTAGATGTTCCTGATGCATAATAAATGCTTGTGCTTGGTGTAGTTGCACGTTCCAAATTTACTAAACCATAACCATATACTTCGGAAAAGACATTTAAATAATCTTCACCACCATCAACACGTGCCTGGAATTCAGGTGGCAATATATATTTGGCCTGTAAATAGCTTATCAATTCAGCCTCGGTTTGAGGGGTGCCATTTGTATTAGACGCAGCAAGCAAAGTACCATCACTGGTCAATGCCAACAGTGTAAATATTTGACCAGAACTCATATATGCAAACGCGCCCTTGATCGTGACAACTGCGCCGGCCATTGCTGAAACGGCCTGTTCCCCGGTACTGCCGGCTGCTGCGAAACACCAAGGATCCACGCTGCTGGTGCCCTTGCCCGCCATACCACAGGCACGCGAAGCATATGTATTTCCATCATCCCCCAAATAAGAAGACAATGTAATTTTTCCAGTAAGAGTCGTGCTTAATCCAGTAACAGAAGAAACATTATCTGTTCCATCTTCGGTCTGAACAGCAACAACAGACATAAATAAATGATTCAAATTATCCCACAAAGCGGGGGCAATATTTTCAAATGTTGCATCCAAAATGCTTAAACTTTCCCCTTCGCCCAGGCCCCAATTAAATTCCCCCGTTGAAAAGATTAAAAGAGGTGACCAACTGCTGCCCATACCGCCAAACAAATTGCCCGCATCATTCCCAGGTATAGATGTATCAGATGTATTTTGATTGTAATAATTATTTAACAAGTTCACAAAGATTTGTTGTTTCGTAGAAGTAGTTGTCCCAGCTAAAGTTAATACCAGCGCATCATCTATTGTTGCGGCACTGATACTGCGCATCGGTTGAATCAACGCAGAATTTGCAATTACATTTACAACCCTGGTACCAACACCTCCCAAAGTTGCCGCATCCAACATTGCCTGGAAATTTAAATAATCTGCCTCTGTTAATTGACCTGCGATAACAAAATTTCCCGTACCATCCAAAGAATAGACATTTGTTGCCCCACCGCCTGCATCAATATACAATAAATCATCCGAGCCAACAGTCCCCGTGAATCCAAAAGCACCATCAACAGTAAATGTGCCCTCGGTTTCGTTATATGTGGCCGTATAATCTGTTCCGCCTATATTTACCAAAGTAATAGTATCATAAGTAGTCCCATCCGCAGCACCCAAAACGTCACCACTGATATCTTCGGTCCATAAATTTCCGCCACCGGTACGATAAACCACTAATTGACTGTTCGGCGCAAACCCATAATAATCACCAATTGCGCGACCACCATATTCCCACCCAGCAATAATTTTTGCCAATGACGATTCTGTATCCGAAGCGTAATCATTAAATACAGTGCCATACCCAGACAAATCAAAAATGGTATTTTCTACACCACCATCTGCCGCATTATTATAATATTTATCAACTGCATATGTTGTTGATGTAGATGCTGCACTGGTTGCATAATCTATATTTCCACGTATTGCACTGCCCGTAGGATTAACTCCATTATTGGTTATCAATGCGGTTAAAATCGGACGTCCGCCACCAGTAGCATTTAAAACCTCGACCGGGGCATACGCACCAGTAGATCCCAAGCGGAATGTAGTTTGTCCCAAATACCCACGTGCCAATGGGGAATATCCATGCATTAATAATAAATAATTTTGTCTACCATCTTCGGACATATAGGCAAAATCTTCGCTGTACGGAAGATTAGCCGCAGTACTATAAAAATCAGGTTCATAATTAGTTCCCGATGGACCATATGGCAAAGCGCCCAAAGACCATACAGTAGTCGTTGTTGGAGTTGGTGTCGTTGTTCCCGTATGAGTACCTGTATTTCCAGTAGTGCTGCTATTAGTCGTATCGCCTGATGAAGATAATAATGCTACACCCCCAACGGCAACAGCCGCACCACCAATCAATAATGTCATGTTTTGTGGGGTAGAAAGCCCATTAAAAAATCCAGTAGAATATTGCCCACTTGCTTGCTTCTGATTATATTTTTTTATTTGCTGATCACATTTTGACGCGTCTGCCCCATATGCCTGTAAAATTTCAGATGCACGAGTATCATTATTTCTGATGGCGGTACAAACAATAGACAATCCAGTGCTGTCGATATAGTTTATATTTGCACCTGAACGAACCAACGCATCAACTGTTCTGGTGTCCCCATTACGCGCCGCCGTTAATAATTTAGCAGCACTGGTAAAATCTGCACGAGCTGGAATAGAAGCAAAAAATAACATGCTGCTGGCAATTAAAAAAGTATTGGCAAAACATTTTAGCTTCATTAACATTTTCTCTCTTTCACTAATTATAGTAAAAAATTAAAAAGTAAGTAAAGCAGAAAAATCAAAACCAGTAATACCAGTTTTTATTTTGAAACGATCACTGCTGCTGGGCGTAAAACAACGTCCCCCAACATATATCCCGATTGAAATTCGCTGGTTATTGTTCCAGATGGTTTATCTGATTCTTCGGTATGAACAGCATTGTGCAACATTGGGTTTAATAATTGCCCGACTGATTCAATCTTTTTTATACCGGCACTTTCCAAAGCACTTGTTGCTGCCTGCATCAAAGATTCAAAATCTTTATTATCTGGTTGATGCTGGGTTGCTGCGTTTATAGCATCTATTAACGGCAAGAATTTTTCCGCAATCGCAATAGCACGAACACGTGCCGCAGCTTGGGCGTCCATGGATGCACGACGTCTGGTATTTTCTAGTTCCGCCATTGCCCGTAAATATTTATCATTTAATTCTGTAATTTTTGATTGTGTTTCTTCTGTTTCAGAATTTATTTTTTCAACCATTACTTCTTCTTCGTTATCAACAGAAGTTTCTGGAATAACTTTTTCATCTTTCATATTAATACCCTGTGCTTTTTAGTTATCTGTGCTTTTTATTATAGATAAAAACTCTTCTGATTTCAAGGAAGCCCCACCAACTAAAACACCACTCACATTTTTAACAGACATTATTTGCGATGCATTTGCACTGTTTACTGACCCACCATATAATATTGGTGCCGGGGTCATTGCGGCAATTCGCGTATGTACCAATTCTATATCTTCATTTGTTGGGGTGTGCCCTGTCCCGATTGCCCAAATAGGTTCATAGGCAATTATAAACTCGGACAAACCCGCCGGCACGGACGTTTTTATTTGCTGGCTGATAACATCTAATGTTCGCCCTGCTTTTTTATCTTCTGCTGTTTCCCCTATACATATAATAGGAATTAAACCATTCGCTGCTGCAACAGATGCCTTGTTGGCAACCAACTCATTTGTTTCATTATGATATTTGCGACGTTCGCTGTGGCCAACAATAACATACTTTGCGCCAGTGGCCGAGATCATCGCGGCGGAAATTTCACCAGTAAAGGCCCCATTTTCATGAATACTGCAATCTTGAGCGCCCAAATCCAGATTTTTTGGTCTGTCTGACCCCGTATTTAATAAGGTAAAAGGCGGACAAATTATAATCTTGTTATCAGTTTTAACATTCCCCAGCTTTTCATAAAATTCCTGCAGCACGGAAACAGTGCCATTCATTTTCCAATTCCCAACTATAAATTTCATTTGCATTTCTCCTGCTTCGTTTGCTATCTTAGCCCAAAAGGGGAAAAAATGCTAGAATATTTAAGAAAAGCTTCGGACAAGCCGGTGGCAAAAATTTTAATAGGAATACTGATTTTCAGCTTTGTTGGTTGGGGTGTGGCCAGCTGGATATTTGGGGAAAGTCGTATTGACGATTCAATATTGCGGGTTGGTGGTGCGCCAATTAAAATCCAATCTTTTGATGCGCAACGTGGCCGTATTATAAATTCAATGAGCCGCGAAGAGCAAAAAAAGATGTATTCTGATAAAAGATCTCAGAAAGCCTTTTCAGAACAAATCTTGTCACAAATGACCACTCAATTAATGCTGCAACAACGGGCTATTGATTTGGGGTTAACTGTATCCGAGACTCAAGTTGCCATGATTATAAAGGCTGAACCAGCATTTCAAATAAATAAAAAGTTTGATTTGGCCAAATTTAACGTAATTTTGAGCCACGCACAAATGACCGAAGAACAATTAGCTGATTCCATTCGCGGGGAAACTTTGCGCAGAATGGTTTTATCTGGAGTTGATGCAAGAATGCCGGCACCCAAATTTATGGCAAGTGCAATGTATAAATCCAGATACACAACACGCGAAATTGAATTTGCCAGCGTAAAGTTTTCTGATTTTAATATATCTGAAAAACCAACTGAACAACAATTACGTGAAACATATGCGAAAAACCCAAAACTGGTTCCAGAATCCAGAAAGGTTTCCTATGTCTTGATACCCACAAAAATGAGCCAACCGGACAATTATGACGCAGGCTATAAAATTGCACAAAAAGTAGAAGATGATTTAATCAGTGGTGAATCAATGCCAAATGCCGCCGCCAAAGCAAAAGCAAAATTTGTTTCTGTCCCTGCCCTTTTTATGGGACAAAAATCTTCTGATGCAGTAGTTATGGCAGCAGATATATTTGCAATGGACCAAGGTATAGAAAGTGAAATTCTTGAAACAAAATCAGGTTTTGCAATTTTACGCGTTGATAGTGTAACACCTCAACATAACGCTCCGTTTGAATCTGTTAAAAAAGATCTAGTTGCGAAATGGAAAACCGATCAGCAAGAAAAGATGGCATATAAAAAAGCAAATGAACTGTTGATCAAGTTAAATGCTGATGGAAAATTATCTGGTGGGCAATCAGCCAAAGTTGGTCGCGCAAATGGCGCACCGGTCGAAGTATTAAATATGGCATTTGCAAACCGAATCGGAACAAAAACAATTGTCCCGGCCGCAAATGCTTTTTACGTTTTGAATGTAAAAAAAGAAATCCCGGCAACAGCAAACGCCGACAAACAAAAAACTCTGGCCGGGGAAGCCAATGCAATGATAAATCGCGCCTTGGCTGATGATTATATGACATTTATGCAACGTAAATATCCAATAAAAATAAATCAAAGAGTTTATAAAAGACTTATTGGGGAATAAAAAATATTTATAAATAAAAAACCGCGCCCTGCGCGGTTTCTTTTATTTGGTTATTTTCATTAAAATTCGGGATTCCATTTTCCATCTGGAGAAGTAAAGAAGCAATTTTTCCCAGTTTTTGTTTTACATTCTTCTTCAGTATCAAATTTATTTATTTCAGTAACTTCACTAGAATTATTTTTAGTTGAATCCATTTCGGGATTCCATTTTCCATCTGGAGAAGTAAAGAAGCAATTTTTCCCAGTTTTTGTTTTACATTCTTCTTCAGTATCAAATTTATTTATTTCAGTAACTTCACTAGAATTATTTTTAGTTGAATC
>JBAYXF010000025.1:0-5893 GCA_041673665.1 Alphaproteobacteria bacterium
AATGCAGAACGAAAAATCAAAATCCGCGAAGAAAAATGGCAAAAAAAATGGCGTGATGCCAAATGCTTTGTTCCATTAAATGATGGCAGTAAACCGAAGAAATACGATTTATTTGAATTCCCATTCCCCAGTGGAAATGGTTTACACGTTGGACATTTGATACCATTCTTGGGCATGGATATAGTTGCACGCTATCATCGTATGAAGGGGTTTGATGTTTTATACCCTATGGGGTTGGATTCTATGGGCATAGCGGCCGAACATTATGCAAAAAAGGTCGGCAAGCATCCAGCGGATTCCGTCAAAGAATTAATAAAAATTTTTGAAAAAGATGCGGATATTATAGGGTTGTCTTTTAATCCAGAATCCTTTTTAACTACATCTGATCCAAAATTTATAAAATGGACACAATGGATATTCATAAGATTATTTAATGCTGGATTGGCATATAAAGATGATTTTCCAATGAATTGGTGTCCAAATTGCCAGACTACATTCACTAATGAAGAACTAGAAGATGACGGCACTTGCCCCAGATGTAAGGGCAAGATAGAACAGAAGATGAAAAAGCAGTGGATGATGGCTATAACCAAATTTGCTGATAGATTGGTTGATGATCTGGAATTGGTTGATTATCCAGAACGGGTAAAAACCGCACAAATAAATTGGGTTGGACGCAGCTATGGGGCCGAGGTTGACTTTGCAGTAGGTGCGGACAAGATGACTGTTTATACCACCCGTGTGGATACAATATTTGGTGCTACTTTCTGTGTAATTGCACCCGAACATAAATTGGTTCAAAAATGGCTGAACGAAGATAAGATAGAAAATATTGATGAAGTTCGGACTTATATTGCAACTGCCAAAGAAAAAGATGAATTTGAACGTACAGATGCAAATAAAGAAAAAACAGGCGTAGAACTTAAAGGGATAAAAGCAAAAAATCCATATAATGGAGAAGAAATTCCGATTTTTGTCGCGGATTATGTGTTGGCGGGTTATGGTTTTGGTGCAATTATGGCAGTGCCTGCACATGACCAACGCGATTGGGACTTTGCGAAAAAATTTGGATTACAGATAATTCCAGTTCTGGATAATGGTGATATTTCCGAGCAAGCACAAACAGGCGATGGTCTACATATCAACAGTGAATATTTGAACGGATTAAATAAACAAGATGCGATAAAGGTTGCGCTGGAACATGGCGATGGTTTTGCGCGCGCAGCCAAACAATATAAAATGAGAGATTGGGCATTTTCACGTCAGATGTATTGGGGGGAACCAATACCATTGGTTTATTGTGAAAAATGTGGATGGGTTCCTGTGCCTGATGATCAATTGCCTTTATTACAACCCCATTTGACCGATTTTACACCGACTACGGACGGCGAAGGTCCATTGGCACGTGCAACTGATTGGGTTAATACAACTTGTCCAAAGTGCGGCGGACATGCAACACGTGAAACAGATACTATGTCGGGGTGGGCCGGATCTTCTTGGTATTTTATTCGTTACCTTGATCCAAAAAATGATAATGAATTTTGTAGCCGCGATCAGCTTGATAAATGGATGCCTATTGATCATTATAATGGCCCAATGGAACATGTAACACGTCATATGATGTATTCCAGATTCTGGTACAAGGCTTTGTACGATTTGGGATTAGTGCCAGGGGTCGAGCCATATAAAAAGAGAACGCTGAACGGTTTAATGATGGGTTCAGATGGACGCAAGATGTCAAAATCTTTGGGTAATCTGGTTCCCAGTTCAGAGGTTGTTAATCGCGCGGGCGCGGACGCTTGTCGAATGGCTGTTTTATTCTTGGGGCCGTATGAATTAAATGTAAATTGGTCCGAAGATACTTTGCGCGGGATAGAAAGATTTTTAAAGCGTGTTGAAAATATGCCGGTTTCGGATGCTGAACCAGACGTTGAACAAGAACGTTTAATGAATCAATTGGTCAAAGACGTTGCGGATCGTATTGAAAATATGCAATTTAATACCGCGATTTCAGCAATGATGGAATACATAAACCAGTTTGTTGGTGAAATGCCGCGGGTTTGTTTCGAGGCTTTGTTACAATGCTTGAATCCATTTGCGCCGCACTTGGCCGAAGAGATGTGGGAAAAATTGGGGCACAATGAAATGTTGGTATTTCAAACATTCCCTGTGGCAGAAGAATCAAAATTAGTGCGCGCATCACAAAATATTTCTGTATCAGTAAATGGTAAACATCGTGGAGTAATACAGGTTTCTGTTGCCGCAACTCAGCAAGAAATTTCGGATGCTGCCAAAGTTGTTGCGGAAAAGTTTTTAACAGGTGAAATAGTAAAAACAATTTTCGTTCCTGGGAAAATGATGAATTTTATAATCAAGGGTTAAAAATGAAAAAAATATTTGCTCTTTGTGGATTGCTCTTTGCTCTTTGTTCTTGCGGTTTTTCCCCGATGTATTCAGATACTCTGTCCGCGCAAACAAAAGATATTTGGGTTGCCCCTATTTCCGGAACAAATGGTATAGATTTACGGAATTTGTTGCGTGCTAAATTGGGTGATAACGATGAAGAAGCAACAGCAAAATATTCTTTGAAAATAGATTTTAAAAATCCATATACGAATTTCAAAGGATTGCAAAAAACTGGTGATGCAACATGGCAAGAAATTCGCATGACAGCGAAATATTCGCTGATTGAAAATGCCACTGGGCAGGTTCTTGTCGACAGCAGCGAGGTTGCATCAGAATCATATACTTTTGTTCGCGATTTAATATCTGCGAAATCATCACAAACTAATGCGGTTCAAAATACAATAAGATTGCTTTC
This sequence comes from Alphaproteobacteria bacterium, assembly GCA_041673665.1. Lineage (GTDB taxonomy): Bacteria > Pseudomonadota > Alphaproteobacteria > Rs-D84 > Rs-D84 > WRCA01. The sequence goes on from JBAYXF010000025.1 coordinate 2,822, forward strand.
TGAAAAAATAAGTATGCGTGTATCTGCAGCGGTGGCAAAAAAATAAAATGAAGTGGAAAGAAGCTGATTTTAATAATGGATTAAATAAAGTTCATGCTATTTTGGTTTATGGACCTGACGCGGGACAAGTTGATGAATTTTTTGACCGCGCGATTGAAAAATTACAAGTTGAGAAAGACAATATATTTGCCGTTGATTCAAATGATTTAAAAGAAAGACAAGACGCTCTTTTTGCAGAAGCATGCAGCCCATCAATGTTTGGTGGAAATAAATTGGTTATGATTGCCAACGCTGGTGATTCCGATGCAAAGTTGATAGCAGAATTGATAGAACACCCAGGACTTGGTGCATTTGTAATGATTGCAGCTGGTGATTTGCGCGCGGGGGGTGGATTGCGTTCTTATTTTGAAAATGGGGATAAAGTTGCTTCTTTGCCATGTTATACAGATGATGCACGTTCGTTGGCGGCTTTGATACAAAAAGATTTATTTGTAGCTGGAATACAAAAAATTGAACCAGATGCGATGAATTATATGACTGCGCATTTGGGGGTTGATCGTGGAATTACGCGCAGCTTTTTGAAAAAAATTGCATTGTTTGTTGATGATAAAAAAATAGTTTCATTGGACGATGTTGAAAAATGTTTACCAGATACTGGCGCGGCGGATACTGATGATTTTATGTTTTCTCTTACCGCGGGACACATTGCACAAACGATGAAAGCATTGGACAGATTGTTTTTTGATAATGCCGAACCGAATATGTTGGTGCGGATGTTAGATTCTCATTTTAAAAAATTATTGGATGCGGTTGTTGCGGGACAAATGCCACGCTTGTTTTGGAAGGTCATAGATAAATTTAATATCGCCGTTCGTATCTGGCCTGAATCAGAAATTATTGGTGTGTTGGTTCGATTGAATGAATTAGAAAAACAGTTGCGTACGACTGGAATGCCGGGCGAAATTTTATTACGTGATTTTGCGTTAAAGCTGTCTGTGCGCGCAGCAAAATTGGCGGTAAAAAATCGTAATTCTTAAATAAAGTTCATTGCTTTGGCTGAAAACACTTTGCCATCTGCAACCAGTAAATGATCGTGTAAATTAATATCTACATTTTTCAAAATAGTTTGAACCGCTTTTGTTATACGAATATCATCGCTTGAAAATATTGGTGATCCGCTGGGATGATTATGTAATAAAATTACGTGGCATGCATTTAATTCCAAAGCACGTTTTAAAATTTCGCGTGGATATGCCACAGCGTGATCAACAGTTCCAACGGAATGGGCATCATCTTGAATTAATTGATTGTTTTTATCCAGATAAATAACGTGAAATTCTTCTATGTTTTTATCTGCTAGTGTCATTTTGCAATAATTTTCAAGAATTTCGTATTTATGAAATACAGGGGAATCTTTCATACTTGAAACATAATCACGTAAAGTGCCAGCGTGCAAAGCCTTGATATATGTCGCGACGTTTGGCCCAACCCCAGGGATGCGCAAAAGCTCTTCTTTGGATGCCGCAATAATCTTCCCATAAGAACCGAATTTATTAATCAGTGCACGAACGATTGGCTTAACATCAATTCTGGGAATGGCATATGTTAATAATAATTCTAATAATTCAGCATCTGTAATATGTGGCGATTCTGTAAACTTATCGCGTAAGCGTTGACGGTGTCCGTTTCGAAAATCCGAGGTTTTATCTGGCAAAATTTTACTCCATATTTTCAGTAAAAATTACAGCCCCATCTTCGGTAATGCCAATGGTATGTTCCCATTGTGCGGACATTCCGCCGTCAACAGTACGCGCAGTCCAACCATCTGCATCAATTTTACATTTGCTGGAATGTTCACATAAAATCGGTTCAATGGTAAAAACCAATCCAGGCACCATTTTTATTTTATCAAATTTTTTATCATACCAATGATAGATTTGTGGATCATCGTGCATAACTTTGCCAATACCATGCCCAATAAAATCGCGCGAGATGCTGAATCCAGTGGGTTTTACAACTGCTTCAATTGTACGCCCAATTTCAGAAAGTGGAACCCCAGGTGCGCAAATAGCAATTGCACTATTAAGCGCATCTTGGCAAACCTGAACTAATTTTCTGTTTTTTTGTTTTACATCGCCGATTAAAAACATACGGGATGCGTCGCCGTGGAATCCCTTGTATTCAGCGGTTAAATCAATATTGATAATATCACCGTCTTTTAAAACTTCGTCATCACGTGGAATTCCATGTACAATAACATCATTACAACTGGTGCAGCAATGTTTTGGAAATCCCTGGTATCCCAAATCTGACGAGCGTGCATCATTTTCACGAAGAAATTCAGCAACCATACGATCAATATCACCGGTTGAAATTCCAGCACGAATTTGTGGGGATATAAAATCAAAACAGCGCGCGACTATATCGCCCGCCGCCCGTAATCTTTTAAAATCTTTTGGTGCATAAACACTGGGCAGCATAATTATTCCATTTTTTTCTTAATCTCTTGAATTCGTTTTAAAATCTCTTCAAATGCGATAGCATCATTTTTATCCCGCGACATAATTTCATCAGCCAGAACAATGCATAAAGTAGCAAGTAAAGAGTTTTCTGGTAAGTGCCCAATCTTACTTTGTATATCGTGGGCTCGGGCGTCCACAACTTTGCCAATTTCTATCAAACGTAATTCTTGACCATCTTCACAACCCATGGCGTAATTTTTATTCAAAATTGGAATTGATACTACACTCATTTCAAACCCTTTAACTCTGCGATAGACTTGTCTATTAACTGAGTTGCGCGAATGTTTTTATCATGGGCGTCAGCCAACTGACGCGATAAAATGGCGACCTCTAGATCTGTTTGAGTTTTAACGCCGCCCAAGTTTTCATGCAACTTGTCTGCTGCGGCTTCCAATTCATCCAGTTCTTTCAATATCTTATTCGTAATTTCTGACATATTTATATGGTAAGATATTTTTTTTATGCATTCAAGGTTAAAAATATGATATAATTAAAGCCTGTAAGAGGGGACGCAGTGAAAACAAAAATCATTTATATTTCAGGTGGTGAA
>JBAYXF010000026.1:0-5585 GCA_041673665.1 Alphaproteobacteria bacterium
AGTCAATCAATATATTTATCGTCAAATATTGGCACAGACTTTTATATGGATGATTTTTATTTTTCTCCTTTTATTGGGGCAGGGATGGAACAGAATAAAGTTTCGTTTCAGTCAGAAAATAATTTTTATGGTCAGATGGGTGGTCGCGCGGGGATTAAAATCGATGTTATGGGGCTGCGGTATGATTATGGAATTTTTGCGACTGCTGGAACCGATTCGTTTTATTCAATTGGTGCAAAGATCGGGGCATGGTCAATTATGGACGCCGCGGGGGTTGATTTAGAAGCCACTATAAATAAATTTGATTTTGGGAATGCTTATAAATTTTCTGCGAATATAAAGTTTAATTTTTAAACCAATTTCCCGCGAAGCGAGCATTTATTTGCGTCGGTTATTTCTATAGTTTGAATTTTATCGTCGCTTTCATTTGGAATAATTATCTGTTGCATGTATGGCGATCTGGCTAATAAGTATTTTCCGGTTTTGTCGGGGCCCTCTATCAAGCATTCCATTTTTTTACCAATGCACGATTCGTTAAACTGACGATTTATTTCGGTCAGCAATCCATCCAGTGTCGCCAATCTTTCGCGTTTTATTTTTTCTGGAACTTGGTCCGTCATTAATGCGGCAGCGGTATGTGGGCGGGGGCTGTATTTAAAAGTATATGAATTTATGTATTTAACGCGGCGCGCAATTTCCATTGTTTGTTCAAAATCTGCATCTGTTTCGCCAGGGAACCCAACAATAAAGTCAGATGATATTTGAATGTCTGGGCGTGCGGCATGTAATTTATCAATAATATCTAGATATAGATCCAGCGAATATGGGCGGTTCATCCTTGTCAATACATCAGGCGATCCGCTTTGTATAGGCATGTTTAAAAAAGGTAGAAGTTTAGGCTCTGTCGCAAAAGTTTCAATCAAATCATCGGTCATTTCAGTTGGATAACTAGATGTAAATCGGATTCGTTTGATTTCTGGCAGTTTGGCTGTTTCTGTAATAAGTTTGGCCAATGAATTTTTATATCCATTTACATTTTGACCCAAAAAGCAAATTTCAATCGCGCCATTTTTTGCCGCGGCATGAACGTCTTGCATAACATCGTCAAATGGACGTGATATTTCCCGACCACGGGTAAATGGAACAATGCAATAAGTGCAACAATGATCGCAACCTTCTTGGATTGGAATATATGCCAAGACAGAGCTTTCTGACACAGGGGGCAGGGAATCAAATTTTTCCAGTCCGGAAAAATCAATATCCATTAAACGCGAATCTGGGTTTTCCAAAATTTCGGGTAATTTGTGATAGCTTTGTGGGCCCAGAACAAAATTAAGTTCGGGCATTCTGCGAAATGAATTTGCACCTTCTTCTTTGGCAACGCACCCAACAATTCCAAACAGGGCATCTGATTTCTTTTTGTCCCGAATTCGTCCCAGTTCTGAAAAAACTTTGTTTGATGCTTTTTCACGTACCGCGCAAGTATTTAAAATAATTAAATCAGCTGCTGATACATCATCTGCTGGAATCAATCCATGCGACACTAGCATTGCATGAATCCGCTGCCCGTCATAGACATTCATCTGACAACCAAAAGTTTTTATATAGAATTTTTTCATCTGAGGTTATTTATAATGTTGTTGGTTTTTTAAAATTCTACGAACGAAAAGAAGCCGAGGAAAAGGTTTTTGTGGTTTTTCAATTAATACTCGGTCTATTTTGAAGACAGGAGCGTTAATATTGAATTTAATTTTATAAATTTCTCTTAATATATTTATAAATTTATTAGACATCTTTTCTCTTTTTATTTGCTATTTTAATTTCTCTTTTAAAATTTCATTCACTGTGGCGGGGTTCATGGTGCCGCCAGATTTTTTCATAATTTGACCAACGAAAAATCCCAGCAATCCGACTTTGCCGTTTTTATATTCAGCAACTTGGCTTGGGTTTTTTGCAATAACATCATCAACGATTTTTTCAATTGCATTTGTATCGGTTACTTGCTTCATACCAAATTTATTTGCAATGTCTTTCGGGCTGCCGGTTTCGCCATCCAGCATTTTTATAAAGATGTCTTTGGCCTGTTTCCCATTGATTTCACCATCACGCGTCATATCAACCAGTTCGGCCAAATCGGCCGGTTTCATTTCAAATTCTGGGTGTGCAAAAAGTTCCGATATCATCCAGTTTGCAATTCCCTTGGCACGGGCCGGGACACCATCCACAGCAGATTCAAAGTATTTTGATATTTCAATCGATTCTGTAAGTCTGTCGGCGTCATATTCAGACAGTCCCAATTCACCAATATATCTTGCGCGTTTTGCAGTTGGTAATTCGGGCATAGTTTTACGAATTTTTTCAATTTGATCATCAGTAATAATCAGTGGTAATAAATCTGGATCTGGGAAATAACGATAATCCAGCGCGTCTTCTTTGCTGCGCATTACGCTGGTTGTGCCAGAATCTTGGTTATAGTGCATTGTATCCTGGGAAACGGCGCCACCATTTTCAATTATTTCGATTTGACGGCGAGCCTCAAATTCAATCGCTGTTTTAATAAATTTAAATGACACCATATTTTTGGTTTCAGTGCGTGTTCCAAATTCATTTGAACCAGCGCGTCTAACAGATACGTTTACGTCGCAACGCATTGAACCTTCTTCCATATTTGCATTGCTGACACCGGTTGCGCGCGCGATTTCACGAATCTGGCGCAGGTATCTTTCGGCTTCATCTGGGCTGGTGATAAAAGAATTATTTTCTGAATTTTTAATATCCAAGAAAGTAACAATTTCCAATAACATAACGCCACTGCGATTTAAATCCACAAAAGATTTAGTCGGATGCATATCGTGTTTATTTTTCGCCGCATCTTGTTCCATGTGTGCGCGTTCGATCAAAATCTTTTTCATACCACCATTGTCAGATTCAATTTCAATCCAACCACGGCCAACAACAGGCGGTTGTTCCGCAGGCTGTGAAATTTGGTATCCCTGGGGCAGGTCAGGGTAAAAATATTGTTTACGGGCAAATATGCTGCGCCGGGTAATATCTGCATTGATTGCCAGACCAAAACGAATCGCCTGGTTCACGCATTCTTCGTTCAAAACGGGCAACATACCGGGCATGGCAGCATCAACCATGGACACCTGGATATTGGCGGGGACGCTGGGGTTATAGTCCGCAGACGCACCGGAAAATAATTTTGATTTGCTTAAAACTTCGATATGGGTTTCCAAACCAATAACCAGTTCCCAATCCCCAGTTTTACCTTTTATTGTATACGTCATTTTATTCCCCCATAACCGATGTTGGGCGGTTGTCTAGACCCGCAAATATTTCAATATGTTTTGCAACCTGTAATACGCGTGCATCGTCAAATTTTTGACCGATAATTTGTAGACCCAATGGTAAATCATTTGCGCTGCGACCCGCTGGTACGCTGACTGCCGGAATGCCAGCCAAATTCATAGCAACTGTAAATAAATCTAATGCATAATATTCCAATGGCGTTAAATCAGAATCCAAAGGCATGGCTGGACCGCTGCTGGATGGGCATACAATAAAATCACATTTTTTGAATGCCGCATCAAAAGAATCGGCAATCATTCTGCGAACACGTGCAGCCTGCATAAAATAAACCTCGTAACTTTCAGATGATAATACAGCAGTGCCGACAATCATACGTCTTTGGACTTCTTCGCCAAATCCCGCCGCGCGCGTTTTCATATATGTATCAATTAAATCGGTACCTTCTACGCGCAATCCATATCTCATCCCGTCATAACGTGCCAGATTGCTGGAAGCCTCGGCCGGGGCAATAATGTAATACGCTGCCAATGCGTCCAATATATTTGGGATTGAAATTTCTATAATTTCAGCGCCTGACTCTTTCATGTCTTGGATTCGTTTTTCCATAATGGATTTCATATCGCCAGAAATTTCAACATCTGATAATTCTTTTATCACACCAATTTTTAAACCCTTTAAATTTAATGGGGCAGTTTGAAGTTTGAAATCAAAGTTTGCGCTGGTGCTGTCTTTGGGATCATGTCCCGCCATCACGGATAACATAAGTGTCGCGTCATCAACGGTTCTGGCAACTTGACCCATTGTATCCAGCGAGCTTGCAAATGCGGTGCATCCCCAGCGTGAACATAATCCATATGTTGGCTTCATTCCAACTAATCCCGTAATAGCAGATGGGAAACGTATAGATCCACCAGTATCTGTTCCGGTTGCAATCAATGCCAATCCGCCAGCAACTGCGCTGGTTGACCCGCCACTGCTTCCACCAGGTGTTAATTTACGTGTACGCTGGTACGGATTAATTGGTGCGCCAAAAAAACTGGTTTTGCTGAAAGTGCCCATTGCAAATTCATCCAAATTAGTTTTTCCCAGTAATGTTGTTCCAGCGTCTGCTAACTTTTGTGAAACAGTTGATTCATATTCTGGAACAAAATTTTCTAGCATTTTTGATGCGGCGGTTGTGCGAATGCCACGGGTTGCGAATAAATCCTTCATCCCCAGTGGGATTCCTTCGAGCGTTCTTGCTGTATCGTTTGCATATCTTTTATCCGATTCGGCGGCGTCAGCCAATGCACGTTCAGGCGTAGTGGTGATATAGCAATTTAACTCTTTGCTGTATTTTTCAATTCTGTCTAAATAAGCACGTGTTAATTCAGTCGCAGAAATCTTTTTCGTGCGTAATTGTTCCAATGCTTCGGTTAATGTCAGATCTATTAAATTCATTTTATTCATCCATAACTTTTGGTACAGCAAAATATCCACGGGATTTGCCAGCGTCATCAGGTGTATTTGCCAAAACAGCGTCACGAATACCACCATCGGTTACAACGTCCGCGCGCAGGGGCAGGGCATGTGTTGCCGGGGTAATCATTGGTTCAACCCCAGTGGTGTCAATTTTTTGTAATTTATCAATCCAATCAATAATAGAATCAATTTTCATTTCGGCCAGTTTTTCATCTGAAATTTCTATTCTGATTAATTTAGTAAATTTTTGTAGTTGTTCTTTTGTGAATGCCATAATGGTTGCTCTTTATAAAATAACGGATATAATAATACCATGGTAATGACAGATTTCAAGGATTTTCCGCGCACAGGACGCATTTTGGGGATCGATTGGGGCACCAAACGAGTCGGAACGGCTGTGTCCAGTCCAGACTGGGATTTTGTATTTCCGCGTACTATTATTCCGGGTGAAACCAGTATAGAACAAATAAAAAAACTGATAGAATCTGAAAGTATAGTGGGCGTTGTTTTGGGGTTGCCATTGTATCCAGATGGAACCGATTCGAATACTACGCGTAATGTTCGGGAGTTTGAAATAAATCTGGCAAAAGAAATATCAATACCGATTATTTTTATAGAAGAAAATCTGACCAGTGTAGAGGCCAGCGAAAGAATAAAAAACAAAGATTTAGATTCTGAATCTGCGGCAATAATATTGGAAAATGGGATTGCCATGATAAAAAGGACACATAATGTTTGAAAAAAACCAAGTCTTGGAAATTGTCGCAAAAATCAAAGCGGCGGGATCTATTGCTGTTGTTGGGCATAAAAAT
>JBAYXF010000027.1:0-5385 GCA_041673665.1 Alphaproteobacteria bacterium
GCGGTTGGTAATGGTTGAACCACGATATTTTTTAATACCAGATTTCCGTCTTTATCCATGGAAACAAATCCATCGGTTATATTTACCATACCAAAGCGAATTGATTTTACCTCTGCCCCGGTTAACGAGATTCCAGCCTCTATCGTGTCATCAATAGAGTATTCAAACCGCGCTTTGCGGTTTACAGCAACCTGTCCAGATTTAATTAATGTCCGCATAGTTTTGGATATAACTTTTTTGTGTTATTAATAAGTATAGTTTCTAAATCTGATAATTCAATGTTTTTTATGTTGGCCAAAATTTTTGCGGTTTCTGTAACCATTGCAGGCTCGCAGGGCTTTCCACGATATGGCACGGGTGCACAATATGGGGAATCTGTTTCAATTACGATTTTATCATTTGGAATTTTTGAAAATATTTCTCGTAATTCTGCAGAGTTTTTAAAAGTAATAATTCCACTGGCTGAAAAATAAAATCCGCGGTCCAACATTTTTTTTGCCAAATCCCATGAACTGGTAAAGCAATGCATTACCCCGCCGACCGAACCATCCAGTATTTGTGCAGTGTCTGTTTCTGCTTCGCGGGTGTGTACGGCAATTGGTAACTTTGCGCGTTTTGCGATTTCAATCTGTGTGCGAAACAATTCAATCTGTTGGTTTTTATTATCTGTTTTGTAATGGTAATCCAAACCGATTTCACCAACGCCAACAACACGTGGATGAGAAAGCAGGTTTTCATAATCTGGTTTTTCATTTGCCCGCTCTGGATGAATTCCAATCGTGCAAAAAACATTTTTATGTTTTTCTGTCAGGGCGATCGCGGGGGCAAAATCTTCGGGTTCAGCGCATGCGCAAATCAAAGTTTCAACACCAGCCGCAGTTGCGCGCGCAATAATTGCGTCTGCGCCGTCACTGTATCTGTCGGTTAAATGGCAGTGTGTGTCTATAAGCATTTTCTTATATCATTCATAATTTTAAAAATTGTAATTTCTGGTTCCAGATACACAGTTGCAATGTTTGCCAGATCTTTGGTAGCGGTTGGATATAAATCCGCCAATCCAAAATAAGCAATCGCGTCCAGCAAAATTCCATGCAGTTGGGGTGCAGCGGCAATCTTTTTTGCTGTGCGCATCATATCCGCGGAATTAGAAGATGAATTTTCCAAAACAGAAATTAATTCTTGGTAAATTTCATCACCACCGGTTGTTTTAAGATTCGCAATTTTTCCAAATGATCCACTGGCCAGTTTTAGTGTTGCGGTGCTGACTTCTTCGCTTGGCAAAAATTCAGCGCACAAATCACGAAGTTGGGAAATAGACAGCGGCATTAATTTTTCAACGCGTGAACGCGAACGAATGGTTGGCAAAACATTGCTGAGCTGATGAACAATCAGCAAGAACAAGGTTTTTTCTGGTGGCTCTTCCAGCATTTTAAGGATCGCATTAGACGCGGCTGTATTTAATTCATCAACGCTGTCAATCAAGATAACACGCCATCCCCCAGACATAGACGACAATTGCATTTTTTCAATCATAGCGCGCGCGGTATAAACGCTGATAACTTTGCCGTCTGTTTTTGGTTTGCCTTCTTTATCAATGTTGTGCGCCATATCCAAAATAAAAAAGTCGCCAACATTCCCGTAAACTTGCTTTGCAATTTTATGTGCCAATGTTGCCTTGCCGATACCGCGCGTTCCAGACAACATCCAAACGGGATGCAGTGGGTATTCATTGCGTCGTGCCCAAGCATCATTAAAAGCGCGCAGAACAGATTCGTGTCCAACCAATTGCGGGTTATCAATTGGATCTGGAAAATTATAAGAAGATTGTTTTTTAACGGCCATTTATCATTACCGAAATGTTTTTGATTATGCGGGCGATGAATTGTATTTTTCCAATGCGTTCTTTTGCAATCAGTGGGGCGCGTGCAACAATTTCACCATTTCTTTCTGCAATTACTTCCCCGATTTTATCCCCTTTACGTACCGGTGCGGGTAAAGGCTCTTCAAATCGAGCGATTAAGCGAATGCCATCCGCAGATTCAGAACGTTTTAATGTAATTGCAAATGATTTTGCAACGGTTGCGATCGCTGTTTTTTTGCGTCCGTACCAAACAGGAATTTCAACAATTTTATCACCTGGTTTATAAAAAACTTTGTTTGTTGTTTTGTTAAAGCCATAGTTTAACAGACGTTTCATTTCTGCGGCTAATGCTTCGTGCCCCTTGGTTTTAAGCCCATTAATAACACCGATCAAGCGGCGACCACCAATTTTTGCACTGGCGACCATGCCGTAACCACCATCATCGGTATGGCCAGTTTTCAGACCATCTGCGCCCGGCATAATAAACAGTAATTTATTATAATTCATTGTCTTAGAACGTCCCCATTGTGCACACCATTCGCTTTGATATTCTTTGAATTCAAATTGTTTTGTGGCAAACAAAGGGTATAAATCTGAATGTTGTTCAATTAAATGTTGTGCCAATATTGCCAGTTCCCGACTGGTCATTAAATTATTTGGATTTGGCAGACCGGAAACATTGGCAAAGCTGGATTTTTCCATACCAATTTCGCGCGCTTTATCGGTCATTTTTTGCACCATTGCATCTTCGCCACCAGCAATCTTATTTGCCAGTGTTACGCCGGCATCACCACCAGACATTACGATTAAACCCAGAACAGCATCACTTACGGATATTTTTTGTCCCGCAGACAGGCATATTTTGCTGGCCCCGGCCCAAACAGGATTTTTATAGTTTGCGGCCTCTGGCACAACAATGCGTTCATCCATTTTTATATTTCCATTTCGGATCTCATCAAATGTAACGGCCAAAGTCATCAGTTTAAGCATGCTGGATGGCGGCATTAATGTATCTGCTTCTTTAGAAACAATTTCCGCGCCAGATTGCATATCAATCAGATAAGCACTGCGTGCGTTAGTGGAAAATGCGTTTACCGAAAATGGCAGAATGCAAAAGATAACAAATATAATTTTTTTCATGAATCCAGCATAGCAATAAAAAACTTGCTTTTTCAAGAAAAATAATCAATAATCTTTCCCGCGCGGCACCCTTGGAGGCCGCATAAAATCAAAAGGATAAAAAATGTCTATTAAATTAAAAGCAGGAATTCGTAATGTTGCAGGCAAGGGGGCCGCACGTTCAGTCCGCAGAGAAAAGAAAGTACCAGCCGTAATCTACGGCGATAAAAAAGAGTCAACCGCAATTGAATTGGACGCCAAAGGATGGATTGAACTTATAAAAAAACCAGGTTTGCGTGCAAAATTGTTTGAAATTGAAACACCAAATGGCTCAGAAAATGCCATGTTAAAGGAAATTCAATATCATCCAGTAACCGATATGCCAATGCATGTGGACTTTAAACGTATTGATATTACAAAGCCCGTTAATCTTGTCGTTCGTTTGGAATTGATAAACAAAGAAAAGTCCCCAGGTTTGAAAATGGGTGGAATTTTGAATTTTGCCAAGCGCAGGGTTTCTATTGTTGCAAAAATAAATGATATCCCAGAAAAAATCCAAGTTGATATTTCTGAATTAAATATTGGGGATGTTGTTCATGGAAGTGATTTGAAATTACCAAATGGTGTTGAATTGGGTTTACGCCAAGAAGATTTGGCATTTATAATTATTGCGGGTAAAATGGCTGAAGAAGTTGAAGCAACCCCAGCAGAAACAGCCGCTGAAGCTGCACCAGCAGATGTTGATAAAAAAGAAGACAAAGAAGACTAAATCTGCATTTAATATGAAAATAAAACCCCGCATCTGCGGGGTTTTATTTTACCAAGATATTTGTTTTTGTATATTTAAAACGTGTGCTACCCAATCATGTGCTATGGCGATTTTTGTACTTAATTCTGGATATAAATCATGCCGTATATAAGAGCAATTAAATATCATATTTGCAATATCGACTTCAATTTGGTCTGGTTGTTGTTTTGCTTTTTTTTGTAAAAAATTTAAAACACTAAAAACCCTCATTTCGAAAAGGTCCTGGGTCGTTTCTTTGTCATACATTTTCAACCCATCATTTACATCATCTGTTGTAGTTTCTAAAATACTTTTATCTGAAACATCAATGAAAGATAAAGCGTCTTTTGAAAGAAGCAGGTTTGAAGAATGTGTATCAATTACCAGTCCCATTTTAATAATTTCATAATAATCGAACAGCCATTTATGAAAAAATTCTAATGGTTTGGAACTTAAATAATCTAATTTATCCACATGTTTTTCATTAAATGATCGGTTTTCAGAAATTGAACTTCCATTCATTTTCTTTTCAAGAATATAACCATTTGGCCAATAAAAATTATTAACAATCTTATAGTCATAAATTTGTGTTATATTAACACCATTATTATTTAATTTTTCGGTTTTCTTTATAACATTTAATAACGCTGGTTCGGTCATTTGGAAATTGCCAGAAAGCAATACATAGTTTGGGTCAATAGAATCATCGGAAAAACAAACTTTGCTGCTTCCTATAAAGCCAGGGGATTTATTATATTTTTGTATAAAGCTGTCTATTAAAGCCATTAATGAGCACCTTTTATAATGGTTCTCATTCTCTCTGAAATCAAGATAATACTAATATTTAAAAAATCAAGTATAAATAAAAACGCCCGATTGGGCGTTTAATCTTATCTCTGGCGGAGATGGAGAGATTCGAACTCTCGATACCCTTGCGGGTATACTTGCTTTCCAAGCAAGCGCACTAGGCCACTATGCGACATCTCCTGGAAGACAATTAATTATTTTCTTCTTCGTCAGATTTTTCCGGTACAGATTCTTCTACTTCTTCTTTAACTTCTTGATCTGACATTGGGGTTTCAACGATTGCATCTTCCAATTCAGCATCCAATTCTTTTAACATTGGATCTTCGGATTGAGATTCTATGGATGCTTCGGATTCGTCAGCAACAGGGACTGCTTTATAAGATTGTACGAATTCATGACGCAGATTTCCAATATCCATTTTTCCGCTGCCAATTTCACGCAAAGCCAAAACAGTTGGCTTGTCTTTATTTGCTGGGACAATAGGTTCTGCCCCCCCATTTAAATCACGAACGCGTTGTGTGGCCAGCATTCCCAGTTCATATCTGCTGTCGACATATTGTAAAGTATCACTATTGGTTGTGCGTGCCATGGAAAATCCTCTTTTTATTGCAATAATTTTTAGCGACGTTATAATGCCTCTAAAGTTCTGAAAATGCAAGTAAAAAATATAAAATTTGTCGCGATGGGCTGTCGATTGAATACGCTAGAGGCTGAAAAAATCGCAAATATGCTGGACAAGGCGTTCCCTGGTCCTGCAATTATCGTAAATACTTGCGCCGTCACGGCCGAGGGAGAACGCCAATCCAGGCAG
>JBAYXF010000028.1:0-5249 GCA_041673665.1 Alphaproteobacteria bacterium
GCAATAATCCCCGCCGCCAAAAATGCCAACAGCGTTCCAACCCGAACCAGTTTTAATAAAAAAACCAGCAAGAATAAGATACCTAAAAATATAAAAATAGATGTGCTCATAGTTTTCTCTCCGTCCCCAATTCATTTTATATCACAACTTCATGTGCGATTTCTACAAATTTTTCTGGGGATAATTCTTCGGCTCGTTCAGTCCCAACCAGCCCGAACCGAGCCCAAACAACCCCTGGCATAATTCCGCGCAACATTTTCCGTCTTTGCCCAAAAAGCTTTGCCGTTAATCGTTCAATATTTTCCAATGATATTTTCGAATCTTTCGGAATCATTTGTACAACTGCAGATTGCACCTTGGGCGCGGGAAAGAATGCTGTATTTGGAACATTGAATAATATTTTTGCATTTGCAACCAGACTGACCAGAACACTTAAACGTCCGTATTGTTTGTCGCCTGGCTTTGCGATTATTCTTTGGGCAACCTCGCGTTGGAACATCAGTGTCATTGACGCGGGACCATCGGTCTTTGCAATTAAATGCAGCCATTGAATCAATAATTCAGTTCCAACATTGTATGGCAAATTAGAACAAATCGAGTACTTTTTAACCCCCAATTTTTCCACATTTATTTTCATCGCATCCGCGTATATTATTTCCAAACGATTATCGCTGGCGTCGGCGATTTTTGATAAAATTGGCTGGGTCGTTTTGTCTTTTTCAATCGCGATAACTTTATCCGCGCCGCATTCCAACAATGCGCGCGTTAAACCGCCGGGGCCTGGTCCGACCTCTATTACCGTTTGATTGTCTATATTTGGAACATTGCGTGCAATTTTTCTGGTTAAATTTAAATCAAACAAAAAATTTTGCCCAAATTGTTTTTTAGGCTCTAGACCCGCATCACGCATCATTTCTGCAACGGGTGGTAGATTTAGTAATTTTTCGTTCATATTTTTTTTCTTTCCCCAAATGCAATTGATAAAGTTCCATCATCAATATAATCCAAATCACCCCCCAATGGAACACCAGACGCCAATTCAGAAAACATCACACCATCACCAACAACCGTCATTATATAATGTTGGGTGGTTTTGCCCTCTACCGTGTTGGGCAATGCGAAAATTATTTCTGTTATTTTTTCATCTTTAATTCTAGATGATAAATTTGATATATTTAAATCTTCGGGGGTCGTTCCGGCAACACCAGATAACAATCCACCAATAACATGATAACGACCACGAAATATTCCCGATTTTTCAAGTGTCCACACATCACCCAAATCACGAACAATACATAATTGTCCACTATCGCGGGACATATCATTACAAAACTCGCAATGATCTTCTGTCAAACAACCACAAATTGGGCATGGCTTTATACTGGTCGCGGCATCTGCCAAAGAAGCAGATAACGCAATTGTTCGGCCCGTTTTATCCTGCAACAAAGACAAAACTATACGCTGGGCGGCACGTCCGCCAACACGTGGAAGTTTTGCAAATTGTTTAATAAGTTTTTCTATTTTCGGATTCATTTATTTACTAAATACAAAACAATCTATGCCCTGTGTTTTTACAGAACTACAAATATTTTGTGCCATGCTTTCTGGCAAACCATGCTTTCTTACGCGAAATAATCCATTATATTCTTCAAGCACAGCATTTGCTCCCGTAATTTTATTTACTTTTTTAGCCTGTTCCTCTGCACCCAAGCGCGCAGAAAATGCACCAAATTGAACGCCATATCCATCAGATACAACATATGTTTGGGGTTTAACCTCTACTACTTTTGATGTATAAGTCTCGATTTTTTGAGTTGTTACTTTGGAAACTGGTGTATCAGACTTTGCACCGACAACCTTGAACCCTTTATCCAACATCTGGGTCGCAACAGTGGCACGAACATCTTTGTTTTTTGCCCCCAAAACCACGGCAATTAAATGATGTCCATTTCTGGATGCCGTCGCAACCAAAGAATATTTTGATTTATTTGTATACCCTGTCTTCATACCATCACAACCAGAATAAGATTTTAACAAAGGATTTCCATTGTTATAAGTTTTCCCATTATAAGACCATGTTTTTATCCCGAAATATTTCCAATATCCAGGAAAATGTTTGTAAACCGCCATACTCATCAAAGCTATATCGCGCGCGTTAGACAGATGATCATCATCGGGCAAACCAGATGAATTTTCAAAATTTGTTTTTGATAAACCAATTTGATTTGCAACCTGGGTCATTAGTGACGCAAAATTGCCCTCTTTGCCGCCTTTTAAGTTTTCCGCCAATACGCGCGACACATCATTTGCACTGTGAACCGCTAATGCTTTAATCGCATCTTCTACCTTTATCTTGCTGCCCGCGGACAGACCCAATTTTACAGGGGATGCATTTGCTGCATTTTTTGAAACTATTAAATAATCGTCCAATTTTAACCGGCCATGTTCCAGCGCATCAAAAGTCAAATAAAGCGTCATAATTTTTGTTAATGATGCGGGATAATTTAAATCATTTGAATTTTCAGAATATAAAACACGACCAGAATCCATATCTGCCACCAATGTCGCATTATATTCCGCCGCATTTGCAGAAAAAACAAACAGTAAAGAAAAAATGGCAAATAAAGCTGATAATTTTCTCATAAATACAAGAATACAAAAAATATACACACCCGGTCAAGCAATGAAAATGCCGCGCAATAGCGCGGCAGATTATAAACGCCTATTTTTTTATATTTCCCGCAGGGAAATTTTATCCCCATCAACAATTACCAATTTTCCATGGGTAATTTTAAATTTATTGGCGACACCAATCGCATCTTTTTCACCAAACAATTTTGTATCAAATATTGGGTAAACTCCCCGAGAAATACATAACTGATTCGCATCTACTTCATCATTAAAAACACCGATAATTGGAACATCTGGTTTTCTGCATGAAATTTCAGTTACAATATCTGTACCAGAATCAAATACCAAGATTGCAACGGCTTTATTTAAATAAGCCATAGACGCCACACTGCGCGACCAATCATTTTCTGGAAGGTTTTCAATTTTTGACCAATCATTACCATTTTCAAAAACGTCCGAGTCTGCATTCGCAACAATTTTTGCCATTGTATCAACAACATTAACCGGATTATCGCTGATTGTTGTTTCTTCGGATGTCATAACACAGTCCGCACGTAAATAAGATGTTAATGCCACATCAGATATTTCAGCGCGCAATGGAAAGTCAGAATGTACCATACTGCCCAGCATTTGTGTTGCAACAATTACCGGTTTGTTCATTTTACGACACATACGAATACATTGTCTTTGCAAAGCTGGCAATTTTTCAAATGGAACCTCTACTGCTAAATCCCCGCGAGCAAACATTATTGCATCAGAAATTCTTATTATATCCTCTAGTTTTTCTAATGCCTGGGGACGTTCTATTTTTGCAATAATTTTTACAGGTCTTTTTGTTCTTTTGTTAATAAAATCACGAACTTCTTGGACATCTTCGGGACGTTGCACAAAAGAAATTGCAACCCAATCTATATCCTTGGTCAATGCATAATCCAAATCTATCCTGTCTTTTTCGGTTAAAACACTGGTTTCTATTTCGGTATCTGGAATATTAAACCCACGACGAGACCATATTTCATTACCATGAATAACCTTGGTTACTACTTTGCCCGGTTCGGTTTTAGTTACTTCCAGTTCTATTTTCCCATCATTTAATAAAACACGATTACCAATTTTTAAAGAATTCAAAACATCTTTATTTGGTAAGAATACGCGTGTTTCGTCGCCACGCTCGCGATTATTATCCAATACAAATTCTTGTCCTACTTTTAATGGATAATGATTTTCGGTTTTAAAATCGCCTATGCGATGTTTTGGTCCCTGCAGATCGGCAACGATCGCGATTGGACGCCCAAGCTCTGACGATATTTTCCGGATACTATCAATTTTCTTACCCTGAACATCACCAGTATCATGGGAAAAATTAAGCCGACATGCGTTAACGCCGGACTCTATCATTTTTTTTAATGTATCGTAATTTTCACTGGCTGGGCCGATTGATGCTATAATTTTTGTCAGTTTATTTGTTATCATAAAGATTCCTCTATTTTGTGCGGCGAAAGAGACGGCTTTCCCGCGGATTGTTTTTCTTGCATTTTGCGATTCCAATGATAACATATCTGGGCAAATAAACAAGGGAGATTTTATGCCAAAAGAAAATCACGGGCAAATAGATAACAAACAATTACTCAGCATTATTGAACGTGTTGAAAAGATGAACGAAGAAACTGCTGCTATTGCTGCAGACATCAAAGAAATTTATACCGAGGCAAAATCCGCCGGATACGACCCAAAATATATCAGACAGATGATTCGCCTGCGTAAATTGGATCCAGATGAATTGGACGAAACAGACGAATTGATCAAAATGTATCGCGACGCATTGGGATTATAAACTGAAAAAATTTTCGCGCACTATCGAAGACTTTGTTTGTGCCAATTGCGGCACAGAAATTCATGGCAATGGTTATACTAATCATTGCCCTGTTTGTTTATGGTCCAGATGTGTTGATATAAACCCGGGCGACCGCGCCAGTAAATGCGGCGGCATGATGAAACCAATAGGCATTGAATCTGCCGGGGATAAATTTATCATTACCCACAAATGCGAAAAATGTGGAAAGATTGCACGTTGCAAATCCGCCCCCGATGACGATACAGATACACTTATTAAATTATCGCAAAATCCAGATTTTGTTTTTGGTAAAAAATTCTAAATAGACTCTTTTTTATCTTTTTTATTATATTTTTTCCAAATCTTCTGAAATTGACCGGGTTGTTTTTTTAAAGATTCCAATGTTCCATGCTGAACGATTTTTCTGTTATCAAAAACATATATTTCATCAAAATAGTTCAACATATTTAATTTATGAATAGACGTTATTATAAATTTATCCTTAAACTTTTTAAAGATATGTTCAAATATTAAATGCTCGTTTTCAAAATCAACACTGCTGGTGCTTTCATCCAGTAACACTATTTCGCGCCCTTTTGCGGCCAACAAACCACGCGCTAATGCAAGGCGTTGTTTTTCACCCCCAGATAAATTTACACCTTTTTCGAATAGGCCCGTCTTTAACCCCTTGGGTAAACGTGATAAAACTATATCAAACTTGGATATGCTTATTGCTTCGTTGATTTGCTTTTTTGTATATTTTCCACCAACCGTTATATTGTAT
>JBAYXF010000029.1:0-5196 GCA_041673665.1 Alphaproteobacteria bacterium
TAAAGTATTTACCAGAAATATCTTTAATGATAGACTATTTAAAACCAAAAACTATTTTGGATTATGGTTGTGGTAAGGGGGTTTTAGTTGATTTACTTTCTCGCAAATATCCAGATATAAAAGTTTATGGTTATGATCCATCGGTTCCAGGAAAAAATAAATTACCAAAAGGAAAAATAGATCTTGTTATAAATACCGATGTGTTGGAACATATCCCGAGTGAAATTTTACCAAGTGTTTTAAAAAATATTGCAAAAATTTCAAAAAATGTGATTTTTATGCTACATCACGCGTTGGCTTACGCTATTCTAGAAAATGGCGAGAACGCTCATTGTACAGTCCGTCCATCTGTATGGTATCAAAATCAAATTATGCAGATTTTTGGTGATGAAATAAGTGTTTTTTCTGGTCGCAGACATTGTTTATCGGTGATAACAACATTCCCTGTTCATCCACATATAATGGATAGTTATTATAAAATTTTATTTAATACGGATAAAAATACAAAAAAGCCACGCGGATTAAAACGTCTTTGGACACATTTACGAAAAATGAAATTCTAACAAACAATAAATATAATAAAATAAGGACAAAAAATGAAAATTTATAAAGATGTTATTTTGAAGTTTTATAAAAAACTATTTAATTTAAGATATCATTGGGAAATGTCTATCCCAGAGAGAAGAATGTTTAAAAAGAATATAAAAAATTCTAAAAACTATCTTGAATTTGGTAGTGGTGGAAGCACAATTTTTGCATTAAAAAATTCAAAAGCTGCGATAAAATCTGTGGATTCTTCCAAAGAATGGTTTGATCATATGATAAAAGAACATCAAGAAATCAGAGATGGTATAAAAGATAAAAGACTAGATTTTATTTTTGTTGATATTGGGGAAACGGTTGCTTGGGGAACACCAAAGGATGATTCAGGAAAATCGAATTATCCAAATTACAGCGCAAGTGTCTTTAAAAACAAAAAAATAAAATATGATACAGTTTTAATAGATGGTAGATTTAGAGTTGCTTGCGGTTTGCAAACCGTTCTAAATTGTGACGATGACACAATAATTATGATACATGACTTTTGGAACAGACCATGGTATCACATCTTGTTGAATTATATAAAACCAATTGGCAAAGCAGGCACAATGGGGGTTTTCAAAAAAATAAAACATATTGATAAGGACCAATTATTACGTGATTATGAAAAGTTTAAATTTATTTGTAATTAATTAAAGGGCGATTTCGCCCTTTAATTATGATGCCATGAATCCTTTTACTTCCCAAGTCTCGATGTTGTTTGATTGAATACCAAAACTTGTAGATGTACGATTTATTGTGCAACAATTACTACCAACACGTTTGTTCGCATTTTCGGAACTTGTAAAATCTCCCGAGAATGTTTTAATGTATAGTATTTATTACACTTATTTGTATTGGTAATGTTATTGTGGTAATAATGCAACTGCCATCATCAGCATGATATCCTCCCGTTTTCTATTCATCCACTTTTATATTTTTTGACGAATTTAACTATTGTAAATTATTTATGATTTTGCTATAATTCGTATAAAGGGAAAAGGGATGAATGTATTTAAAATACATGGTTCTTTTTGTCACTTTTAAATACATTCCCACAAATTAATTGATAAAAATAAAGGATATTATATGGCGAATCCACATCCTAATACTTCCGGCCTGCGTCCGTTTAATAAAATGGATCCTGACGAAGCTAAACGCATCCGTCGTCTTGGTGGGCTTTCTCGTGCAAAACGATATTTCATGGCCATGAATCTTAACGAGACTTTAAAATATGCAAAAGACGCCGTTGCCAAGAGATACCCCATAGGTTACGAACCAGAACGCGATATTATTACCAAAGCAATGGAAATTCTGTATGATAAAAAATATAATTTATCTGAACGTTTAAAAATGATGAAATATTTGGAGTCTTTGAAAAAATATTCATACCAAGAACAAGATACGATGAACGCATTGGTATACAAAACTCACACACCAGAATTCCAACTGTCTGATGATTACGATGATGCATTTCGTTCCGATGATAATAATGATGTCCAGTATCTCGAAGATGAAATGAATGATCTTGGTGAACGAAAAACATATGATGATGATGACATCATCGAACCGCAATGCACTGATACATGCATTGAAACTAAGCAGTGATAAGAACCCTAATTTGTATTACTGCATATCACTGTGTGCAGTGATACAAAAACGCTTTCCATTGGAAATACATTGGGAAAGGGAAAATAAAAAGAGGGGGTTCTTAGCCTTAGTGGGTCTATTTTAAGTAAAAGATGACTGGATGGGGATATTGATGCCCCCGCGTTTAAACGGCGAAAAAGTCAAGAAACAGCTATTTTTGCTTGCAAGAATAGGTTTTTTAGTTATAATTCGCGGCATTGGATGCGTAGCTCAGTTGGTAGAGCAACTGACTCTTAATCAGTGGGTCTGGGGTTCGAATCCCCACGCGTCCACCAAAAATCAAACCGCCCAAAGTTGGCGGTTTAATTTTTAACCAGTTTCCCACGCAATGAACATTTATTCGCCGCGGTGATTTCAATGGTTTGAAGTTTATCATCGCTTTCATTTGGGACAATTACCTGTTGCATGTATGGTGAGCGTGCTAATAAATACTTGCCAGTTTTATCGGGACCTTCAATCAAACATTCCATGGTTTTTCCAATGCACGATTCATTAAACTGCCGATTTATTTCGGTCAGCAATCCATCCAGTGTCGCCAATCTTTCGCGTTTTATTTTTTCTGGAACTTGGTCCGTCATTAATGCCGCGGCGGTATGTGGGCGGGGGCTGTATTTAAAAGTATATGAATTTATGTATTTGACGCGTCTGGCGATTTCCATTGTTTGTTCAAAGTCTGCATCTGTTTCACCCGGGAATCCGACAATAAAATCAGATGAAATCTGAATGTCGGGTCGCGCGATGCGAAGTCGGTCAATTATATCTAGATATAGTTTTAATGAATATGGTCGATTCATTCTTGTCAATACATCGGGCGAACCACTTTGTATTGGCATATTCAAAAATGGTAAAAGTTTTGGTTCGGATGCGACCTCGCGTTCAAATTCTGCGAACGACAGCAACATATTTAATGTCAATTTACCCATCGCGTTTGATGTGTCAAAGCTTTGCGTAATACTGACCAGGTTGCAATTATTCGGCTCAAAATCTTTTTTCATCATGCGTTTAAAATCATAAATGCTGCGCGATAATCGGTCGATTTTATATACCAATACGCATTGGATTTTTCCGGCGCGAATATCGGTTAATAATTCCTGTAATCCCGGTCGCGCCATTGTGCCACCCGATATGCCGCCGTCAAGGTATGTCTTGAAAAATTCCCACCCTTGGAACGTTTGCGACATTATGTATGCGCGGCATGCCTGTTCTTGGTTATCCAAACTGTTGAATTCCATATCCAGTCCATGTTCGGTGGATTTTCGCACATATATTGCACATCTGGTTTTGCTCATAATTTACCCCTTTGGTTGACACAGTAATGATTACATTTGAACCTAAGTCAAGTTATTAAAGTACTTGATTTATAAGGCATTCAGAGCATTAGTGTATATGTACAAAGGAGTGCAAAATGACAAAAAATCATCGCCCCGCCGACCCAATGGGACGCGCCGAAAAATACCGCGCACAATGCGCAATTACTGGGCAAAAAATCGAACAAAAACATATATCAAAATTAAACCTGTATTCGCGCGATCCGGATGCGCACACACAAAATGCACAAAATACGAAGTATCATATAAAGCATGGAACACAACTGGTTAAGAAATTTCGTGGCCGTGAATATATTGTAATCGTCAGTACCACAAACCAGTTCAGTTATAACGGAAAAATCTATAAAACCTTGTCGGCAATTGCCACCGAAATCTGTGGGCATAAGGTTTCTGGTTATGAATTTTTCGGTTTTAATAAAAGTAAATTGTGAAAGGCTCTATTTTATTAAATATATAATATAAAACAAAAACGGAGATAAAATCCCCGTTTTTGTTTTTGCACTAAACCTTTTCTTTGTTTTGATTATATTGCAGCTGTGCAATACGTTCTGCATTTTTACGACGGAGTTTTTCTTGCTCTTTTTTATCGGCTTCATATTCGCGTTTTAACTTATCGCGTACATCTTTTTGTCGATCCATTTCATCGTCAAATTCTTGCCCTACACCAAAGTTATCCTTGGCAAAATTACGAACAAACTCGGTACCTTTACGGAATTTATGCATAAAGGCACCTTTTTTTTGTACTGGCGCAACAATTTCATCTGCGATTTCTGATTTGGAATAATCTGGCTGATATGGCACCGGCTTATATAAATAAGATAAGTTTTCCAAAGATTCCGTACCACCCAGTTCTTCAATTCGTTTCAGAATATCGGCTTCTTTTAGTCGTAGTGTTTCGCCATCATGTTTTGAACGATTAGCTTTATATGCTTCATATCCTTTAATTTGACTTTGTACTTCGGCCAGTGCATCAATTGCATTCTGCAAGTCATATCTGCGGCATGCATCGGCTTTGCCTAAATCCAACTCTTCGGTATCCGGACGCCCCAGTTGATTTTTCAAGGTCTGCAATTTTTGTTGCAAATCTTTTTGTTTTTTCCACAATTTATCGGCTTCTGCTTTTTTTATACCCGGCTTTTGACGCGCCACTGTGATGTCTGCAATTTGCTTTTCCCACAAGTCAAGGTTGTTTGCCTGTGCACGTGTGATATCCAATATTTGCGATTCTATCAATGGTTCCGGCAGAATTATTGCCTCTGATTCAACAACTTGCTCTTTCCCGCGTGGCAAGCCTTTCTGGTCTACAACGCTTTCTTTGTCGTCTTCGATAATTGGTTTCACCGGCTGTTTGCGTTCAATTTTGTTTTCGCCAATCTGGTCAAGCAATGCGCCAACACGGTCATTCAATTTTTCAAAGTCGCCTTTGGTTCGTGGATATGAAATTCCGAACATGCCCATACCCCACGGAACGTCGACCGGTGCATAGGTAGTCACATCTATTGGAATATTATCGATTATAGTTACGGTCTGTGATTCAAATACCGATGCGCCGTCCGCATATGTGTTATATACAGGGGTTCCGTGCACGTCGACAGTATTACGTGGTAAAACACTATCATAATGCGGTGCATCGCCGCCA
>JBAYXF010000030.1:0-4003 GCA_041673665.1 Alphaproteobacteria bacterium
ATGAATTGGGGACGGAGAGAAAACTATGAGCACATCTATTTTTATATTTTTAGGTATCTTATTCTTGCTGGTTTTTTTATTAAAACTGGTTCGGGTTGGAACGCTGTTGGCATTTTTGGCGGCGGGAATTATTGCCGGCCCTTATGTATTAAACCTGTGGCAAATTTCTGAAAATTGGGCGTTTTTGGGCGAAATAGGAATAATGTTTTTATGGTTTGTTATTGGTTTGGAATTAAGCATAAAACGTTTGTGGAGCTTACGAAAAAATATATTTGGTTTTGGCGCGGCCCAGGTAATGATGGTTGCCATAATATTGTTTCCAATTTTGTTTGGGGTGACCGCATGGACATTGATGGGTTCGGTAATGGTTTCTTTGATGTTGGCAATGTCCAGCACTTCGGGCGATATGCAAATTTTGGCAGACAGAAATGAATTACAATCCGATGTTGGTCGTCAAACGTTTTCCATTTTATTGTTCCAAGATTTATTGTCGGTTCCGTTACTTGCTATGTTGCCAATATTTGTGGGACATGGATTTAATTTTGGTGCAGAAGTAATTGATGTATTGGTAATGTCCGGTGGGCTTATTTTGGGTGTAGTTATTGTTGGACGATTTTTACTGAATCCATTAATGCGTTTGGTTGTTCGCTCGAAATCAAAAGAAGCATTTTTGCTGGTGATATTGTTAAACATAGTTTTATGGGCAGTGGTATTTCGCTATTTGGGTTTGCCGCCCGCAATTGGTGCTTTCTTGGCTGGAATGTTATTCAGCGAGACTGTTTATCGTCACCAGGTCCAGGCAGATATTCAACCATATCAAATGTTATTTCTGGCATTCTTCTTTATTGCTTTGGGATTGGGAATGGATGTGCCATCGCTTATAAATAATTGGTGGATAGTGGCATTGGGTGTTGTTGGTTTAATAATTATAAAGTTTGCCGCAATTTATATTGTTGCGCGCGTTAGACATGTATCAAGCCGTGAATCATTTTTTATCGCATTGGTTTTGGCCCAGGGTGGGGAATTTGGTTTGTTAATTTTACAAACTATGAAATCAAGTGGAATTCATGCTATACCAGCTGGGGATGGCGAAATATTAACCGCAATTATTGTTGTATCAATAATGGTAACGCCAATATTGATAAGCATATATGATCTGGCAAGTCGCAGCGGAAAACTGTTTGGAAATAGAAATTTTGCAAAACCGGACAGTTCGAAATTAAAGCCCGAGGTTATAATTTGTGGATTTGGTCGCGTGGGTCAAACAATTGCGCAAATGATGGAGTCTCAAAAAATTCCTTATGCTGCAATAGATTCTAATATAGACGCGGTTATATCTGCTCAGAAAGCTGGCTATAAAGTGTTTTTTGGTGATACAACAAATGAAGCGGTCTTAGAAGAAATTGGTTTGGCGCCCAGACATACAAAAGCGTTGGTTGTTTCCTTGAATAACGCGGCGGTTGCAAAAAGAACTATACGGGCAGCACGTGAAATAATGCCGCATATAAATGTTTTTGTGCGTGTCAGAAATATTAAAGAATCAGAAGATTTAAGAAGCGAAGGCAAGTTGATTACATTGCCAGAAACCATAGAATCAAGCTTTGTTTTGGGTAAAGAGGTTCTAGAAGCATTAGGAATTAAAAGTAAAAATATATCAAATCTGGTTGGTGCACTTCGTCGTGATAATTATCATGCCTTACGTAATGGTAAAAATTGCGGTGGCCATTAAAAATATAATAAATTAAATTAAACAAATGTCGCGTAATTGTTCGCGACATTTTGTTTGTGTTTTGGCTTTTTTTGTTTATAATGCCCGCGGAAAAGGATAAGTTATGAAAAAATCAATATTATACTCTTTGTTGGTTATGCTTTTGGTTGTTGTTTTGGATCAAGTTTCCAAGGGCGCATTGTTATATATGATTTTGGGTAATGTTCCACTTGGTGGGGCATCATTTCAATTGGTGCCGTATCCATATTTAATGTCGCACGTAACGGACTTTTTCAATTTGGTATTTACTTGGAATCCCGGAACCAGTTTTTCATTATTCCGTGCACTTGGGGAATCTGCACCATTGTTAATTATATTTTTGACGGGCGCAATAATTGGCTTTTTGGGCTATCAATTATTTGTCAGAAAAAATACTAAGCTGGAAACAGTTGCATTGGCAATGATTACAGGTGGTGCGTTGGGAAATTTAATAGATAGATTGCGTTTTGGCGCAGTTATCGATTTCTTGGATTTTCATGTTGGCGGATTACATTGGCCCGCATTTAATGCTGCGGATGTTTTTATAAGTATTGGTGTATTTTTATTTGTTTTAGGTTTGTTTATTAATAAAAAAGGAAAAAAATAAATGGTTAAGTATTTAGAAAATAATTCTGGTTTTAGCTCTTGGGCAGCTGCCAGAAATTCAAATGGCAAAAAATCAAAACTTTCTGGATTTTTATCATGGGTTGTGATGTTTTTGCTTGCTTGGTGGGCTTTCAGTGTTTGGTTCGCACCAAAAAAACAAACGGTTGTTGATAACAAAGATCAAATAGTTGTATCTGAAAAAGCTTCAAATGTTGCTGTGAAAAAAATAGATTCAGAAAAATTGAGTATCAGCGTTCAAGGCATCAGAATTTCAAATATTGCATTAAAAGATTTATCTGAAAAAGTTAATGAAGAAAAGCCAGTAAAATTATTGTCCGGTGATAATGAGTTTGTAGAGGTTGGATTGTTGGCAAATGGAACAGCCGCGCCAAAACTGAATACTGGCTGGACATCGGGCTCTGTCATGAAATGGAGAAACTCTGATGGTGTTGATTTTCTTCGTACCATAGAAATAAAAGATTATGTAGTAATAATCAAAGATGAAATTAAAAATAATACTGGGCGTGATTTTTCTGTCTCCCCATATGCGCGAATTGTTCAAAATGCGAAGAAAGACACCGCTGGCGTTTCTACGGGGGGGGTCGCATTTGCAGAAGAAAGAATAAAACGTGAGTCTTGGAAATCGGTGTCTAAAAAATCATATGCTTGGACAACCCCATCCGGATTTACAGGATTCGAAGAACAATATTGGCAGACAATCGTTTCTGTAGATTCTGCTGATCAAACGATAAAAATTCATCCTTTGGCGGATGGTCGTTTGCAGGCAGAAACTTCGTCTGCTGCGATTCAGATTCCAGCAAAACAATCAATAACAATAACCACGAATTTATTTGCAGGTCCAAAAACTCAGAACATTTTGAAAGCAGGTACAGCAATAATCCCAGGCATAGATCAAACAATTGATTATGGTTGGTTCTGGTTTCTTGCGCGTCCATTTTTGTGGGCTTTGAATGCATTATACTCATTGGTATTAAATTATGGTTTGGCAATTATTTTATTAACCATTGGCATCAGAATTTTAATGTGGCCATTAACCAGAAAATCTTTTGTTGGTATGGCAGCAATGCAAAAAATGCAGCCAGAAATGCAACGTCTGCAAAAACAGTATGCAAATGATAAAATGCGTCTGCAATCTGAAATGATGTTGTTGTATAAAAACAGCAAAACATCACCGATGTCGGGTTGTTTACCAATGTTATTGCAAATCCCAATTTTCTTTGCATTGTATAAAGCATTGTTAATAGCGGTGCCATTGCGTCATGCTGGATTTTTATGGCTGCAAGATTTAGCGGTTATGGATCCATATTTTATTTTGCCGATAGTAATGGGGCTTACTATGTGGTTGCAACAACATATGCAAACATCAGCAACCAAAATTAATGGGAATGATCCGGCTGCTCAAACACAGAAAATGATGAAATGGATGCCGTTGTTATTTACCGTATTATTTGCATGGATGCCATCAGGATTGGTCTTGTATTGGACAATTTCAAATATATTTGGAGTTGGTCAAATGTGGTGGATTAAACGCGAAGCTAAATAATTATTTTTGCCAGCGCGGCGACCGCTGCGGTTTCCGCGCGCAAAATTGTTTTTCCCAAAGAAATAGCAATAGCTCCAGATTTATCC
>JBAYXF010000031.1:0-3615 GCA_041673665.1 Alphaproteobacteria bacterium
AGTTGATATTTCCCATAAGAAAT
Source organism: Alphaproteobacteria bacterium (assembly GCA_041673665.1). Lineage (GTDB taxonomy): Bacteria > Pseudomonadota > Alphaproteobacteria > Rs-D84 > Rs-D84 > WRCA01. The sequence continues at coordinate 24 of JBAYXF010000031.1, forward strand.
TCGATGCAATTTTTTCACCATAAAGCCCAACCAATCCATTGCCAGACGGATTTCATTTTTTTTGCCCTCTATCAATGTAATTTGGATGCTTAATGGATAGCGCGTTAAAACCTGAATTTCCATCGGTTCATATTTTATTTTACCAATGGTTGCGCCACGACGAAGTGTATCAAAAATTTCATCACCTGAATTCAATGGTGATAAAAATCCACGCAAAGCCTTTGCACGCGCCGGCGATTTTATTTCTGCAAAATTTTTAGGATGCAACGTTGCAATATAAACACGTTTTAAACCACTGCTGGGAAGCGTCATTTTTTGCGCCAGCGCACCATCTGTTGTCATTAATAATAAACCGGTCGTTTTATAATCTAATCGCCCAATATATTTCAAGTTTTCGTATTTCTTTGGCAGAATATCGTAAATAGTTTTTCTCCCCTGTGGATCACTGCGCGAAGTAATTGTATTTATAGGTTTGTGGAAAATATATAATTCGTCTCTGACTTTTGCAATTGGTTTTCCGTTTATAATTATCTTTTCATTTCCATCAACAAAAAATACAGGGGTTGTAATTTTTTCACCATTCACAAAAACATTGCCATCAGTAATAAGCTTTTCTGCCTCGCGTCTTGATGCCACGCCAGAATCTGCGATAAATTTTGCTAGACGTGTTTTCACGCTGCCAATTCCTTTATCGTTTTGGTCATTGGATCATATTGACGTGGGGTTCCACGATAACGCATTGTGGCATGATGGCTGGCAACCAAGAATTCTGGCAATGGCGGACATTCCCCCATTTGTCTAAATTCTTGCAATCTTTCATCTGCATAAGCTGGACTGTAATCTGCCTCGATCGGGCGATTATAATATCCTTGGAATATAACCAGTTGTTTTTTCGCATCCAGTTTCAAAATATCCATAAAGCTATACAGTGGCTTTCTATCCGTGGTTTCTGTTTCTTTGCCATCTGCATCCTTGGTCTTTTTAGACTCAACCTTTTCGCCCATCATTTCACTGAACCGCTTTGCGGTGTCCGGATCGTTTTGACGGAATACAATTTTCGCAGCAGTGGTTGAAATAATAGTAGCCGCTGCGTCTGCACCATATTTTTCCTGAATCTGGTGAATATCCTGACCAATAATAAGATAAGAAACTTTTTGACCACGACCAATATCTGGCCCCTGAATAATTGCCTGCATCTTTTGCATTTTCGGCATTTCGTCCAAAACAAACAATACTGAATAAGGACCCAATTTTTGACCAGCATGTTCGCCATCTGGTGCATTTGCAATCAAGAATCTGGACATCAATTCAATAAAGATTGCAGTTATTGGATTTAATGCTTCGGCGTCAACCTGGTTAATAGACAGATAAACAGTTACAGGTTTTACTTTGCCATCCGTCGGATCAACCATTCCACGCAAATCACTGAAATGGAAATCACTGTGGCTGGTACGATTTTTCACAGCCGCATTTCTGAATATCGAAAGTCCAGCCAAAACTGTTGAAATAATAGAACCACGTTCTTTATCCGGGGTATTTGCAAGCTGGGTTAATTCCAAAACCGAGCGATGAGAATATCCATATTGCAATGCCTCATTAACCGCAGTTTGGAACAAGTCCTTCATGGGATCAGCCATCATAACCATTTGATCGCCTTGCTTGCGACGATTTTCAATTTCTTCGGCTATGCGCACCTGATTTTTATTTAACCAATCTAGAATCATGGACAACGAAGCCTCGCGCCCTAACCACTCATTTGGAATATTTGCCCATGTTCCAATATGAACATAATTCATTTCGTTCAATTGTCCATTTTGCAGCGCAAAACTGGCGGCTTCGGCATTTGGATCATTCATTAGCGTATAATATTCGCCCAGCAAAGTGGCATCTTCGGCGTCAAAAGTTCCAGCTTGCAGACGTGCATAAAAATAATCATCTGCCTTGGCTTTATCAATTTTTGATACCATAAAGTTAATCAAACCGGAAAGTGCTGCACGACCAGATATTGTCCAGTGCGGGTCGGCTGAAGAACTGGTTTTATCAGCAATAAGGGTTGAACAAATCGAATCAATATATAAATCGCGCTCTTCGGTAATAAACGGAACATGCGATGGCGACAATGGATTCCAGGATGGATAATAAATCCCAGCCTGGGGATCATCTTGCCCCGCCCAATTCATAATAAATACCGGCCCTACATTTTGCGAACGATATGCAGATGATTGCTGTTTCAATTCGGGTTTCGGATCGTTAATAATCATTGAAACCGTATTGCATTCAAAAATTGTTGGCAACACAACACCTTGGGTTTTACCAGTCCCGGGGGGAGCTAAACACAATGTTGATAATGTTTCTTTCATCATTAATGGTTTTTTCTTCCAATATCCTAAAACCATCATAAACCCATCTATCAGACCCATCTTTTTAATATCTTCGTCATTAGCCTTGCGCGAAGATTCTTCTTTTAAATTATCTTTACCAAATGGATTAAATTCTTTTAATAGTGTTTCATCTGTTAAAATAAAAAATATAGCTATTGGTAAAAATGGAACCAATGCCGCCATATCTGTCTGAGTAACCGCATGATATATCCAATCAGGAACTTCGGCAAAAACACTTAAACCAAAACTGCTGAAAAAATTGGAAAAATAAATATCTATCCATTTCGCTGTTGCAGGGGTCCAACCATATCGCCACAAATGTTCAATTGGAAATGAAAAGATAAATGCAGCAAAGCAAGCAATCCAAACAATAACTTTATAACGCATATTCCAGAACATACGACCCATCGGGGCCTTTTCGTGGTCCTTGTACGCTGACGAGTCAAAGATTTTTAAACCTTTGCCTTTGCCTGAAAAAGATAAAATGTTGAATTTTTCCGCCATTGGATATATTATATCAAAAAAATTGGTGTTTGATAATGCAAAACTTACCCAGAATTTATATAAACAATAAACCAAAAATAGGCGATAAAATTCCACTATTGCGCGATCAATCCCATTATTTAACACGTGTTATGCGCAGTGAAAAATGTCTGGTATTTAATGATGGTGTTGAATACGAAGCATCTGTAACCGATAAAACGCTGGATATAATTCGAAAAACCGAACATACAGATCCCACTAATAAAACTATTTTCTACTTTGCACCAATCAAGCAATCAAAAATGGAAGAAATGTTAAATGCCGCGACTCAAATGGGGGTTGCTGTATTACAACCTGTTATAACCGATCGCACGACCGAGCGTTTTCCAAAATGGGGCCGCATAGAAAAAATTATAGTTGAAGCATCAGAACAATCCGGTCGCAACAGTATTCCAAAACTTTTACCACCTATAAAATTTTCAGAACTTGATAAAAAAGATTTGGTTTTTGCGGATGAAAGATTTGCGCACGATGATAAAGAAAATAATAAAAAAATAAACAATTATACTTCTGTTTTAATCGGACCCGAGGGTGGTTTTTCACCAGCGGAATTTTCCACTTTGGATAAATCTGGAGCTATTGCTATTTCTTTGGGAAAAACAATTTTGCGCGCGGAAACCGCAGCGGTCGCCGCGCTGGCAAAAATAATTATTTAGCTTCGCGTTTAA
>JBAYXF010000032.1:0-2925 GCA_041673665.1 Alphaproteobacteria bacterium
TGCCAAATGTCAATTAAAGGCAGTGTTTTTAAACATTATTTCTGCCACCATTTTACTGATTAATCTTAGCTTTGCTATTTTTTCAATTATTCCCGGCTACACGGTTTATTTTGATTTCTTGGAATCTTTTCCCAAAATTGGGCCAGCTTTTTTATTCTATGGCATATTAACTATTATTCCATTTGCCATTGCCGCGCTTATCATCATTATTCGCTGGCGGTATTTGCAAAGACTAGTTCATCCAGAAATCATGTTTTTGGTGAACTTTTTACCAGTACTCGGAGTAATTGGACAGGCGCTCAGTGTGGATTTTACCATCACCATTACAAGTTTAATTTTAACGTTCATCATTAGTGCACTGGGCCTCCAACATCATTTTGTTGTGACAGATTATTTAACTGGTCTTTACAATCGGCGGCGGCTCATTCAAAAGTTGAACGAGAAAATCAATAAAACCCGCAAAAATGGTTTCTTTGCCGGATATATGATTGATCTCAATGATTTCAAAAAACTCAACGATGAACAAGGCCATAAAGCCGGTGATGCTGTTTTACGCGAATTTGCCGAAATTTTGATGAGTATATCAGATAATTCTGATTTAGTTTCGCGTTTTGGTGGGGACGAATTTGTCGTAATTCGTACTTTGAAGAGCCCAGATGAATTAAAAGATTATAAGCATAAACTAATTGAAGCCATCAACACTTATAATGCTTTGCCAACTACTAATCAAACGGTCACCTTAAGTATTGGTTGTCGTATTTTCTACAAGGACCAAGATAGCACTGCTGAACAATTTCTGAATATAATCGATAAAGCGATGTATGAAAATAAAAAACAACGCAAGTTAATCGAACAAGCCGTTGGTTGTGAAGTTGAAAATTAACTGGACGAATTATTTTTATGTAATATTTTCGTTTGCTCAATCACAATTAGGTGATTTTTTTATTTCAAATTTTGGGAAAAATTCTTACTCAATCAATGCATGGTGGTGTTATTCCATACAATATAGGAACTTGATAATCTAGTCATTTCCATTAAACCGCTCTATAATAGTCGTTATCTAATCTTCGTATAACAAGGAGCGTTTTATGCTTACTACTCACCAACTATGTGATGACGTTTTTGCCCGAACGGATCAATTAATTAAAACCCACGGGCCACGTTTAGCGGGCACGAAATCATCTTTGGCAGCAGCGGATGATTTGTTAGCAGAACTTCGCCAATTTTCGGATAAAACTGAATCCCAAGATTTCACTGTCCATAAAGGGGCATTTCTCGGTTGGATTCGTATTCTTGTAATTGCCTATATCACAAGCGTGGTTTTACTTTGGTTTCAATTACCACTATATGCCCTCATTATTGGCGTTTTTGCCCTGAGTATTCTAATTCTTCAATTTTTCTTATATTTTCCAATATTAGACGTGTTTTATCCGCGAAAAAAAGCTCGCAATGTTTATGGTGTATTAGAACCTACGCACGAAGTTAAACAACAAATTATTGTTTCCGGTCATCATGATAGTGCTCATACCTTTAATTTTTTAATTCACCATCCAAAACTTTATAATTTACGGACAACCGGTTCGATTGCTTTTGTCGTTTTATTAATTGTCATTGCCAGTTTTTCATTATTTTACCCGCCAGTCATGATACTCGATTTATTTTTAAAAATATGGTTATCCCTCGGAATCCTTTTAGTTGGTCAAATGTGGTTTTTTGCAAGTAAACAAGCCACGCCCGGTGCTGGTGATAATCTGGTGGCTTCCGCTATTGCTTTATCAATAGGCCGGTATTTTCACGATAAACGCTCATCAGGTAAAGGACTGAAACATACCCGCCTAATTCTCATGAGTTTCGATGCCGAAGAAGAAGGATTGCGTGGGGCGCGGGCTTATGCCAAAAAACATCAAGAAGAATTTCAAAAGATTCCAACAATTGGTCTCAATATGGATTGTTTATACGATGAAGAAGCCCTCTTTTTTCTCACTAGCGATTTAAATAATTTTGTGAAACTCGATGGCCCTCTCGCTACTGAATTAGCAGAAATTGCATCGAAGTATGGTCATCATGTTAAAACCCAAAAATTGGCTTTTTTAACTGGCGGAACAGATGCTGCAGAATTAGCTAAAAAAGGTGTTCGTGTCACGACTGCAATCGGTATGCCATGGAGCAATGATAACCGCAGCAATGTTTATCACACCCCAAACGATACTCTAGATCATGTTCATTCAGCAGTTGTCGAACAAATTTTGAAGACTTACATCGATTATATTGAACACAGCGATCGGTAATAATGAATAATGCAAACAACTTTAGCAATAAAACCGGCAAAGATTGGTGATCTTACACAAATTTTGCTTGTAATTGCCGATGCTCGGCAATTGCTCAAAACCCAAGATTCCGGCCAATGGCAAGATGGTACACCATCCGCGGAAACAATTAAAGACGATATTTCCCATTATTGTTTTTATGTATTAAAAGAACAAAACCAGATTGTTGGTGTCATGGCGGTTCTTGATTATGAAAAAGATTATGATCACTTGCTTAGAGGTAAATGGACTATAGAAGGTCCCTATTTCGTTATTCACCGCTTCGCAATTCTAAGTCAAACCCGAGGCAAAGGTTTGGCCACTATGATGTTAAAGTATGTTGAAAAATTGGCTATTGATAAACATAAATATGCAATCCGAATTGATACCCACGAAAAAAATATTCCAATGATTAATTTACTAAATAAAAACGGTTATCAGGCTATCGGCATCGCGCGGCTGGCAGGAAATAAGAAACGCATTGCATTTGAAAAAGCGGTATAAATATCGCAGGCAAAAAACCACTAGTTTTAAAAATAAAGCCTTTTAACCCTATTTTTTTGTTAACCACAAATAAGCAGCAGGAAAGTGTTTTGCCCAAGCTTGCTCATTATGTTTT
>JBAYXF010000033.1:0-2790 GCA_041673665.1 Alphaproteobacteria bacterium
CAGTTTTTTATTTTTATGAAAAAATTTAAAAGAATTTTATTCATCGTTTTTCTTTTTACTTCCTTCTTTTGTGTGGGGAATGTTGTTTTGGCCGGCACCCCGGTTGATGTTGGGCTGGATAAAGTTGGTAATAATATCAACTTGTCTGACACCAATCCTCAAGAAGCAGCAATTAGAATTATCAATTTGGCGTTGACCTTTTTGGGAATTCTGGCGGTGGGGATTATTCTTTATGGCGGTTTTGTCTGGATGAAAAGCAATGGCAGCGAAACTGAAATTGATAAAGCAAAAAAAATTCTCAAAAGCGGCTTGATTGGCCTGGTAATTATTTTATCCGCTTGGGGAATTGCTTATTTTGTCATCACTAGATTAATCGGCACCGGTGGCGAAAATGTTAATAATCCGGATAATCCTGGTTCAACTTGTATTGCTGGCTTGCCTTGTTTTTGCGGCGGACAAACAGTTTGCAACAACGGGATTTCTTCTTGTGCCAATTATGATTGTTCTCACGCTACTTCAACTCCGATTAGCTGTAATGGCAGTTTAGATTTGGGGGTTTGCCAGCCGAATGACAATCTTTGCGGTTCGGATGACAAAATTTGTAATGCTAATTGTTTGTGCGAAGACGAAAGCCAAGACGGAGATTCTTGCGGACTAAAAACCGATGGTTCTTGTGATATTAACGGTAACAATTGTGCTGCTGGTCTGACTTGTAATGCCAGTTCTTGTACTTGCGAAGGTCCAATGATTATTTCTGGTATTAGCCCAGTTGGTGGTTATTGTGAAGATGATATCAATGAAGATGATATCAATAAAGTTTGCGAATCCACCTCTGATTGTCCTGGCTCAATTTGCAACACCACCACGCCAAACGGCAAGGAAGGGAATTTTCTTACTATCTATGGAAAAAACTTCAATAAAGCTTCCGGTAATCAACAAATATTTTTAGAAAATTTTGAAAATTACACGGATCAACAAACACCAAATGGCGGCGCTTTTAGTGATTTGAAAGTTGGCTCTTCGGCAAAAATTTCAATTGCCAAAACACCAATCAAGCAAAGTTCTTCTTTGCGTTTTGAACAATCTCCAGTAAATGTTGATGGTTTGAATAGTAAAGCGGAGGTTGTTTATTCTCTGAGCGGGGAACAAAAATTTACCAGCGGCCATCTCTACGGAATTCAACTAAGTTATCAAGGAGTAAGTGCCAACAATTTGGAAATTTATTTCAATGACGGGAAGGTTGCTAATGTTTCACCTGGACAATACACCAATCAACGTTCAATGTTTTTACCTTTGACCACGTTGTCCTCAAGTAACAGCCAAAAATTTAAATTTGTTTTAGTAGCTGGTCCAACAGGGAACGGAACTGATTTATATATTGATGATTTTTCAGTAGTGGATGTTACCAATAATCAACGAGTGACTATTGGCGGTGTTGTGGCCAAGAGTGCTGCCGAAATTTATTCTCAATGTGTGAATGCAGCAAATAATCAGTTGGTGGTGGTTATTCCAACGGGGGTTCAAAATGGAGAAATTATTATTTCCCGAAATGGTGAGCAGGATTCAACTAATGATAATCAAGGACCAAAAATTCCAGACTTTATTAAAAACACTATCGCTCGTCCTGGTCTTTGTTCTTTGTCGCCAAATGCTGCCCGGACCAATTATCAATTATCTTTCTTCGGAAATAATCTAAAAAATTCTTCAGTATTTTTTGGTAGCTACCAAGAAAATATTGGTGGAACAAAAAATCTCGCAGATAATAATTCTGGTTCTTCGACAGTTCCAAGTATTTATGTTGGCGGCAATAGTTTATTCGTTGGCAATGGAAAATTAAAAAGTAATTTTTTATACTTCACAAAATTAAACGATCTTCCTCCGGCACCGAGCATTACTTCAATTTCTCCTGACTCTGGTCCAGCTGGACAATACGTCACCATTACCGGGAGTAATTTTGGCAACGTTCGTGGCAATGGAAAAGTATTTTTTGGCGACAAAGAAGCTGTTTATCAATTTCCAGAAGAATGTACTTATTCTCTTTGGTCTGATAACCAAATTTTAGTAAAAGCTCCTGCTGGAATTAATCCAGTTGTTAGCGATGTTAAAGTAATCACTGATTCTTGGACAATTGATTCTTCAAAAAATGGCTTGAATTTTACTTTTGATTCCAGCAAACAAATTGCTCCAGGTATTTGTAGAATTAATCCAAACCGGGGTCCGGTTGATTCCAAAACTACTCTTTTCGGTGAAAATTTTGGTAGTAACGGAGCCTTAGCAAATATATATTTTAATTCAATAACTGCAACTTCAACTATTTTTGCCAGTAATCGAGTAGATAAGGTTGAAGTAACCGTACCAAACGGTGCAGTTTCTGGTGGAGTGAGATTGGAAAATAGTAATTTAGTTAATTTTCAAGTTGGCGCTTGTGAAAAAGATGCTGATTGTTTTTTGGGAGTTTGTTGCTCAACCACCACTACCAAAAAAGGACAATGCGCAAGTAATTTAGTTGATTGTGTTGAAGATATTGGTGGTTCTGTTTTTGAATGGGCTTTCAGCACTAATTTTGGTACCACCACAATTATAAGTCCAGGCAATAGCTGTCTTGGTATTTCTAAAGAAATAGGCTCCTGTCAAACAAATGAAACCTGTCCAAATGTTCCTGGAAAATGTTCTTCTGGTTCTGAAATTATTTCAGTAGACAAAGGCGCCTGCTGTCCAGACGGATATTCAGTTTCCGATGGTCTTTGTTTGAAGGAAACTGGATTACCATGGAGCGATGAGGAACAGAAA
>JBAYXF010000034.1:0-2781 GCA_041673665.1 Alphaproteobacteria bacterium
TCCGCTCTTCCATACATAAATACCAGCCGTATTATCCGTTATGTAGAGTGTTTTGTCGACCATGTAAGAAAAATGAAACAGATGGGGTGCATCAATAACACGAATTGCTTCCCCATTATATATAATCAAATGTTTGTACGACTGGAAGATTATCGATCCATCCATTGGATGGATTTTCCATATCTCTTCAAATTCTTCCTTTTGGATGCCTGAAAGCGCATACAACGAGTGATAGTGCATCGTCCCGCTGCTATCGCGTTCGAAAAATCCAAAATCATTTCCACACCCAATATAAATTCGGTCGGTTGAGTCGATAAAGAGACTCCGTATCACCGATTGGCCCTCGAAGGTGTGGGTGGTCCAGTTTTGTCCATCAAATTCAAGTAACCCGCTATTATTGGCAAAATACATCAAACCCTTCGACGATTGCGAAATCATCCATGATTGCAACCCGGCCTGGTAATCAGAACGTTTATAATGGGATAATAAGGGATACCCGATATTATCCAGTTGCGAAAACAACCGTGAATTTAAAAAAAGAAAGCCAACAAGAATGCTATATTTTAGCAGTTGCTTTATCATTAGGAGCCGATTTATGCTCAAAAATAAGAAATTATATGCGATATATGTGATTTTTACACAGGCAATACATTTCAGAAAACGAGGCTACTGATAAACCCTGACCGGATTACCCAAAACAATTAAAACGTGTCATTTAAATCAGCAATTTTAAAAAGTTCAAAATAGCGTTTTACAATAATTTTTCGTCCTTTTTTACTGATTAAACCTTCATGCGAGAAGTCGGCTAAAATTCGAACCAGTGTTTCGACAGCGATACCCACAATATTGGCAAAATCTTTCCGTGTCAGTTCAATTTCAATTTCATTCTCACGGTTTGTATTTTGTCGAAAATTTTCATTAAGAATCAAAAGCGTAAGGGCTACCCTTTCCCGGACGCTTTTTTTGGTAAACGTGGCAATAAAATTAACCATCACACCAAATTCGTGACTAAGTTTTTTTACCAACAATTTCGATAACTCCTGATGTCGGTCAAGAAGTCGCACCAATTTATCTTTTGAAATAAAACCAATCGACGAATCGGTGATTGTTGCGGCCGAGTCATGATACCGCTCTTCCCCCAGAAAGGCAGCGTAACCGATCATTTCTCCTTCACTGCATAAATAAATAATCTGTTCTTTCCCACTATTCAATGTTTTGAACTTTTTGATTTTTCCGGTTTTAACAAAAAATATTCCGGAAGGAAATGCGCCTTCATGAAATATGGTCTGCCCACGCTTAAATCGTTTAACGATCATTTGCTGGTTAAAATCACTTTTTACATACCCGGGTAAACTCTCAAAATCAAATTCCCGTTTCAAATAAAAGCGCTCACGTATTTTAGTAGCTGAATCATCCATGGGGTCAAATTTAAGATAAAATTATTAAAATTTGACTAGAATCAATTTTCTACCTGATTACAATCAACAATTCTGACTTTTCGGGAGATTAGTTTTGCCATTTAATTATCAGCGCACTGATAAAATCATAATGGAATGGAAAAATTGCTTATTGAATGGTTCAATATTATTGCGGTTGTGGCGATAGCAGGAATTCTTTTTTCCGGGAAAAAGCTTCCGGTCAAAATTTCGGTTGCTTTTCACCTCATGCAAATAATAATGGTTTCTGTTCTGGCTGTTTTAATTTTCACGCAGGGGGGGGGTGAATTTTATATCAACACCGCCTGGCCCATAGGAAAAATGGCCATAAGGTTTGATTATTTGTCGGCCTGGTTCATGCTCATCCTATGCTTTTCATTCCTGATAAGTACCTTTTATGGCATAGGGTATATGCAGCAATATCGGGAGAAACAGGCTGAATTAAAGGTACATATGATTTTTTATATAGTAAACTTCACATCGCTCATTGATTTATGTCTGGTTCAAAACGCCATCATGTTCCTTACGGTTTGGGAAATTATGGCCATCAGTTCCTTTATTGTGATTATTTTTGAGTGGGAGAAGAAGGAAACCCTAAAGGCAGGAATCAACTTTTTAATCCAGTCGCACATTGGCATCCTGTTATTAACGCTGGGCTTTATTTGGGTGAAAGTAAAAACCGGATCATTCGATTTCGCGGCTATTGCTTCCTATACGGCCCTGCATCCTGCATTAGGAATCGGGTTATTTATTGTTTTTTTTACAGGCTTTGCCATAAAAGCAGGTTTTGTTCCGTTCCATACCTGGTTGCCGTTAGCCCATCCTGTGGCCCCGGCACACATTTCGGGCGTCATGTCGGGAGTAATTATTAAGATAGGGATTTTTGGAATTTTACGCATGATCACCCTCATTCATACCGATTATACGTTAATCGGCTATTTTGTACTTATCGTTTCATTAATTACAGGGGTTTATGGCGTAATGCTTGCCATTGTGCAACACAACCTGAAGCGACTGCTCGCTTATCATTCCATCGAAAATATTGGAATCATCGGAATGGGGACAGGCTTAGGTTGCCTGGGAATCGGCATGAATAACCCCTCGTTAGTAGTACTTGGTTTTGGGGGTGCACTTCTGCATACACTCAATCATTCCCTTTTTAAGTCCTTACTGTTTTTTGCTGCAGGAAACGTATATCAGGCCACCCACACGCTAAACATCGAAGCGCTTGGCGGGCTGATTAAGAAACTTCCACATACCACCTGGTTATTTCTGATTGCCGCGTTAGCCATTTGTGGTTTGCCCCCTTTTAACGGTTTTGTTTCAGAATTTATCCTTTACAAAG